>NZ_JBCLQK010000006.1:14914-225224 GCF_041223505.1 Adlercreutzia muris | reverse complement strand
GGCGGGATGTACGAGACTCGAACTCGCGACCTCCGACGTGACAGGCCGGCGCTCTAACCAACTGAGCTAACACCCCGAATGGTGTGCCCTTGAGAAAAATGGCGGGATGTACGAGACTCGAACTCGCGACCTCCGACGTGACAGGCCGGCGCTCTAACCAACTGAGCTAACACCCCGTCTCAAGCAGCCCGTATAGTATACGCACAACGCCACGGACGCGCAAGCCCCATTTCCGAAAAACTTTGGGCAAATGGCAGAAGGGCCGCTCCTTAGGCCTCGCGCAGGCTGCCCTCGAAGGTGAAACGGCCCATCTTGGTGCCGCCGAGCACGTGGATGTGCAGGTGCCCCACCGTGGCGGCGGAATCGGGGCCGGTGTTCACCACGGTGCGGTAGCCGCTCTCGCCGACGCCCTTCAAGCGCGCCACCTCGGGCACGACGCTCATCATGTGGCCGATGACCTCGGCCGGCACCCTGTCGGCCAAGTTGTCGTAGTGCGCCTTCGGCACGATGAGAGTGTGCACCGGCGCCTCGGGCTCGATGTCGTCGAATGCGTAGCAGATATCGTCCTCGTACACCTTGGCCGACGGGATGTCGCCGGCCACGATCTTGCAGAACAGGCAATCGTCCATGGGAGTTCCTTTCTCTCTGACGGGCCTATGATACCCCTATTCGGCCCGCTGCTCCACGCGCAGGAAGCTCGTCGGGCGCAGACCCTCGGCCCCGTGACCCACGGCCACGGTGGCGGCCACAAGTTCGCGGACGAAGGCGTCGGCCCGCAGGCTGCCCGTGGGCTTCGACACCAGGGTGAAGGTCACGCGGGCGCCCTCCTGAGTCACCGAACCGGCCAGGTAATCGGCCACCATGAGGGTCTTCTCCTTCTTCTTGCGCACCACGGTCACCGTCTCGGGCACCACCAGCGCCCGCGGTGCCTCGGAGAGCTCCACTTCGTAGGTGCTCACGGGGCAGGCTACGGAGGCCGCCGGATCCCTGGGTTCGATATAGCGGGCCGCCGTGGGGTACAGATCGGCGGGGCTCGCTTTCTGAAGGGCCGCCAGGGCCTTGTCGGGGGCCACGTAGTCGGTCAGAAACAGGTCGAAGAACTCGGATGTGCCCCCCACTCCCACGGGCAGCGCCGCGCCGAAGGCGATGCGCATGTGGGGGGAGAAGCCCTGGCTCACGGCGTAGGGCAGCCCCGCGCGACGCACGGACCGCTCCAGGGCCCGGGCCACTTCCAGATGGGACAGCAGGGCGAGACGGCCCGTCTCGCGGAAGGTCACGCGCAGGCGGAACAAACGGGGATCAGCCATTACGCCATCGCCTCCTCTTCAGAAGATCCTTCGCCTTCGCCCCGCGGGCCGCGCTCGGAGTCGCGCGGGGCCCCGACGCCCTCGGCCGCCGCTTCCGAGGCGGAACGCACCTCTGTCGTCACCGAGCCCGCGGCCCTCACGGTTCGGTACGGATTCGCCCCGGCCGGCTCCACGGCCCCCGCGCCCGTCTTTCCCACGCGCTCTTCCATCAGCTCGATATCGGCGCCGAGCGTGGGACAGGCGCCGCAGGCGGAGCAGTTCTCGAAGGTGCAGTCCGGCGTGGTGACGCCCTCCTGGGCCCGCGCCCGCTCGCGAGCAAGGAACTTCGGGCTCACCGCAGCGGTGATATGCGCCCAGGGCAGCACATAGTCGGTGCGGAAATCGGCCTGGGCGATGCGGGCCGGGTCGATTCCCAGCGCCTCAGCAGCACCGGTCCAGGCCTCCTCGTCGAAATGCTCGGTCCAGGCGTCGAAGCGAGCGCCGCGGCGCCACGCCTCCTCTACCCAGGCCGCCGCCTCGCGGCCCCCGCGGCTCATGACCGCCTCCACGAACGAAGTCGCGGGATCGTGGTAGTGCACGTCCACCGCCTTGTACTTCACCGAGCGCTTCAAGAGCCCCACGCGGCGCAGCGTCTCCTCGGGAGAGATCTGCCCGTCCCACTGAAAGGGGGTCTGGGCCTTGGGCACGAACACGGCGCACGACACGCTCATGCGCACGCTGCCCCGCTGCTCGGGGGGCACGGCGGCCTTGGCGCGGTCGTAGGCCCGCTGGGCCAAACTCGCGATGCCCTTGATGTCTTCGTCGGTCTCGGTGGGCAGGCCCACCATGAAGTACAGCTTGCAGCGGCGCCAACCGGCGGCAAAGGCCGCGTCGATGGCGCTGAACAGGTCGTCCTCAGTCACGTTCTTGTTGATGACGTCGCGCAGCCGCTGGGTACCGGCCTCGGGCGCGAAGGTGAGGCCGCCCTTCTTCTGGCCCGCCACCAGCTCGGCCATCTCCACCCCGAAGGCGTCGAGGCGCTGGGAGGGCACGCTCACGCGCACGCCGGTGCCGGCGCAGGCCCCGTTCACCCGGGTGAGGATCTCGGCGATCTGGGAGTGGTCCGTGGAGGACAGCGAGGTGAGGCTCACCTCGTCGTAGCCGGTGTCGGCCAGCCCGCGCACCACGGCGCTCACGATGTTGTCGGCCGACCGCTCGCGCACGGGGCGGTACATCATGCCGGCCTGGCAGAAGCGGCAGCCGCGGGCGCACCCGCGCAGCACCTCCACGTTCAGGCGGTCGTGCACCACCTCGGTGTAGGGCACCACCATGGGCTCGTAGGCGTCAGAGGCGGCGAAGCCCGTAAACACCCGCTTGTCCACCACCGGTGGCACGTCGTCGAACAGGGGCTCCACCCAGCTGCCGGCCGCCTGGGCCTCGGCCTCGCCGCGCCAGCGATACAGGCTCGGTACGTAGGCGCCGCCCACCTCCCGGGCCAGGGCCCGCAAGATGTCAGCCCGCGGGACGCCCTCGCCCCGCAGACGCCGGATGAGGGACAGCGCCTCGGGCAACTGTTCCTCCCCCTCGCCCACCAGAATCACGTCGAAGAAGGGGGCATAGGGCTCGGGGTTGTAGGCGCACGGACCGCCGGCCAGCACGATGGGATCGCCCTCGGCCCGCTCGTCGCTGTGCAGCGGGATGCCAGCCAGATCCAGTGTCTCCAGGATGTTGGTGGCGGCCAGCTCGTGGGGCAGCGTGATGCCCACCGCATCGAACTCGGCCACCGGGGCGCAGCTCTCCAGGGAGAACAGCGGCACGCCCGCATCGCGCATGAGGTCGGCCATGTCCACGGCCGGCAGGAAGGCCCGCTCAGCCCCCATGCCCTCGGTGGCGTTCACCGCGTTCACCAAAATGCGCACGGCCTGGTTCGCCTGGCCCAGCTCGTAGGTGTCCGGATAGATCATGCAGAATTGGAAGGGGGCGTCGCCCTTCACGACGCAGCCCCACTCGTGGTTCAGATAGCGGGCCGGCCGCTCGACGCGAGCGAGCAGCGGCTCCACCCGGGGCCAGAGGTTAGTGCTTGGCATGGACTCCCTTTCCGTTCTTCCCGCGCAGGCCGCGCCACGTAGCGCGCCCCGCCTCTTTGGCGGTATCGACCACCTTGCGACCCGCTGGCGTGGAGGCAGCCTTCCCTGCCGCCTCCACGGCCTCGTCGCGGGCCTTCTGCACTACGTTGGCCACGCCCACGATGTCGCCGCCGGCCTCGAAGTACTCGATGGCGGCCCGGCCCATGGCCTCGGTGCCGGCAAATCCCACGGCCCCCTTGATGGCCCAGCCGAGCACCGGCACCACGCCCACGGCGGTACGCGCGATGTTGCGGAACAGGAAGGCGCCGCCCACCACGGCGGCCAGCTCCTTGATGCGCTCGGCCGACAGGGGCTGGCCGTAGGCCGCGGCGATCTGCAGCAGCATCTTCGCCTGATTCAGGGTCATGATGGGCATGTCGGCCCCGGGGATGAACACCACC
The DNA here is from genome assembly GCF_041223505.1 of Adlercreutzia muris. Lineage (NCBI taxonomy): Bacteria > Bacillati > Actinomycetota > Coriobacteriia > Eggerthellales > Eggerthellaceae > Adlercreutzia > Adlercreutzia muris. Next base: position 221,411 of record NZ_JBCLQK010000006.1, on the reverse strand, counting down.
ACGCCCACACCGGCGTTCTGGATGGCCGTGGCCCGCACCGCATCCAGAGACAACGGCCGGCGCACGAAGGGGAAGGCCAGGGCGAAGGCGAGCTTCTTGTCACGGCAGGCCGCGATGATCCACTCCCCCATGCGACGGTCCAACGTCGCGGCGGCCTCCTCGTCCAGGGCGATGGGCTCCGCGCCCGCCGGGGCTTCCTCCGCGGGCACCGCGTGCTCGAGGGCCTCGAGGGCGGCCGGCGCCTCGGCAGGGCGGCTCTCGGTGCTCCCGGCGGTCAGGCGCCGCGACAGGGTGGCGGCGGCGTCCCCCAAGGGGGTGGGGTCGGTCATATGGGGGGCCACCAGGTCCCCTTCGGGAATGGGGAACCCGGCCGCCTCGGCGGCGCGGGACACCGCGGCCGGGGCCGTGGCCACCACCATGACCGGAATGCCCGCGGAGCGGATATGGGCGGCGGCCGCGCCGATGGAGGGGCTCGCCCCCGCCACGATCACGGCCATGTCGTCGGCTCCGTAGGGCTCGGGGGCGACGCCCTCCTCCAAATAGCCCAGGGTGACCCGGGTGCGGGCGCCGGCGCTCGCGAAGGCGCTGCGCACGTGGCCCACCACATCTCCAGGGGCCGTCTCGTCCAGAAAGACGGACACGGCCAGGGGCGTGTTGCGGGCGGCATCGATGTCGGTGGCGGCGCTGATGAGCGCGGGAATGTCGAGGGGCAGGTTCATTTACGCGGCCTTCCTTCCTTGAATCGAGCGATGGGACCACACCGAGCCGATGAGCCCGATGAGCGCGAAATTGACGACCATGAACGACGAGCCGTAGCTTACGAACGGCAGCGGGATGCCCGTGATGGGCATGAGCCCCACGTCCATGCCGATGTTCTCGAGAATCTGGAACAGCCACATGCCGACCACGCCCATGACGATGAGCATGCCGAAGAGGTCGTCGGCGGCCCGGGCGATGGACAGGCAGATGGCGATGAGGGCGGCGTACAGGGCGATGAGGGCCACCACGCCCACAAAGCCGAGCTCCTCGGCCAGCACGCAGAAGATGAAGTCCGTAGGGGCCTCGGGCAAAAAGCCGTGGGTCGACTGGGTGGCGTTCAAGAGCCCCTTGCCGAACAGCCCCCCGGATCCGATGGCGATCTTGGCCTGGGCCAGGTTGTAGCCGTCTCCGGACAGGTCGGCCTCGGGGTTCAGGAACACGAGCAGGCGCCTGCGCTGGTAGTTCTTCAGCAGGCGGTACTCCCAGGTGCCGTCGGGCAGCTGATACTTCAAAAGCTCGTCCACGGCGAACACAGCCGCGATGGCCGCCACGCCGGCCGCCACGGTGAGGAGCAGATAGCGGGCCTTGGCGCCGCCCATGACGAGTACCACCGCCGAGATGGCCATATACACCAGGCCCGTGCCCAAGTCGGGCTGGGTCATGATGCAGGCGAAGGGCACGAGCAGCAGGCCCAAGACCTTGCAGTACTCGCGCCAATCATCCAGGGTGCCCTGGTAGCGGGCCAGCAGGCTCGCGGCGAACAGCACCACCGTCACCTTGGCGAACTCGCCGGGCTGTACCTGCATGCCGATCTTGATCCAGGAGCGGGCGCCCATGCCGGCCGTGGTGCCGAGGCCCGGCACATGGGGCAGCAGGATGAGCACGATGTTGATGACGAGCAGGGCCGTGGTCATGTTGGCCAGGCGGCGGTAGTCGAAGCGCCACAGCACGGTCATGACGACGAGGCCGGCCCCCACGCCGGCCAGCTGCCGGTTGAAGCTGTAGTCGGCATCGCCCTGCACCGCCGACCAGCACACCAGAAGGCCGTAGCTGACCACAAGGGCGATGACCAGCAGGAAGGGCCAGTTCACGAGCGCGATCAGCGGCGGCCGCTCGGGACGGCCCGGGGAACGGTGGGAGCCGCGGGAGCCCAAGGCCCGCTGGCTCTTGTGCACGGAATGTATCTGGGGAAGCTCTGCCACGAACCCTCCTAGTCCTCGCGGCCGCCGGAGTCCACGGCGATCTCCACGGACTCGCCCGGCGAGCCGGCCACGCGCTCGATGGTCACCGTGGAGGTGCCGGCGGCGTCGGCCATGAGCTCGGCCATGACCTCGGCCACCACCGGGGCGGCCGTGTCCGAGCCGCCGCCGCCCTGCTCCACGACGCAGGCCACCACGTATTTGGGGTCGTCGAAGGGGGCGTAGGCCACGAACCAGGCCGTGTCGTTCTGGTCTTGTTTCTCGCCGGTGCCCGACTTGCCCGCCGCGTCGATGCCCGCCTCCTCGAACAGGGGGGCCACGGAATGGGACTCGCGCACCATGTCGTGGAGGGCGTTGCGCACGTAGGTGAGGTGCGCCTCGGTCACCTCGGGCGTGCGGCTCACTTCCGGCTCGAAGGTGACGACGGTCTCCCCGGCGCTGTTGCGCACCTCCTTCAGCAGGTGCGGGCGCATGATGGTGCCCGTGGCCACACCGGCGTAGGCGCAGGCGATCTGCAGCGGCGTGACGAGCACGTCGCCCTGGCCGATGATCATGTTGGTGTAGTCGCCGCCGCGCCAGACGGCCTCGGAGGGCACGTTGCGCCAGTGCTCGGCCTTCCAGGCCGGCGTCGGGATGAGGCCCACGGCCTCGCCCCCCAGATCGACCCCCGTGCGCTCGCCGAAGCCGAACTGCTCGATGTACTCCTGGAGCGCCGTGTCGGGCAGGTCGCCGGACCCCTCGGGCCCGTGGTCGTAGAAGGCCTTGCCGATCTCATAGAAGACGGTGTCGCAGGAGTTCACAATGCCGCCGTAGAGGTCCAGGGTGCCGTGGCCGGCGTGGTTCCAGCACTTCTGCACCACGCCGGTGTCGAAGCCGTCCCACTCGCCGGTGCAGTTCCAGGAGCTGCTCTCCGAGGCGAACCCGTACTCCAGGCCCGCCAAGGACGTGAAGGCCTTGAAGGTAGAGGCGGCCATGAACTGGCCCGACACCACGTTGTTGTTGAGCGGCGCGTAGGCCTCTTCGCTGTTGTACTTGTCCATGAGGTCCTGGGAGAAGGCCCCGGTGAAGTTCGTGGGATCGAAGGTGGGGAAGCTCGACATCACCACTACCGAGCCGTCGGTCACATCAAGGGCCACCACGGCCCCCTTGCAGCCCTTGCCGGTGCCGATGATGCCCTCGCGCGGGGCGATGAGGTCGGCGAGGGCCCGATCGGCCACGTACTGGGCCCGGGCATCGATGGTGAGGTACACGTCGCTGCCCTTGGAGTCGTCGATGTTGCTCATGACCGAGATGCGCCGGCCGTTGGCGTCCACCATCACCTTGCTCTCGCCGTGCTCTCCGGCCAGATAGGAATCGTAGGTGGCCTCCACGCCGGCCGTGCCCACGGTGTCGATGGAGAGGATCTCGCGGCCCTCGGTCTTGTTCTCCATGATCTCGGGGGTCACGTTGCTCGTGTAGCCGAGCACGTGGGCCGCCAGGGCCCCGTAGGGGTACTCGCGCAGGGAGCGCTCCTCCACGGTGACGCCGGGGAAGGCGTCGGCATGCTCGGCTATGAAGGCCACGTCGCGCAGGCGCACGTCCTGACCGAGCACGCGCAGGCTCTGGGCTCCCCCGCTCGCGTCCTTGATGCGCTGGAACAGCACGTTCACCGGCACCCCGAGCACCGTGGACAGGCGGCGCACCACATCGCGGTTGTCCGCCACCTCCGGATCGGCCAGCACGGCCTGAGCGGGGCGGTTCACGGCCAGGGGCACCCCGTTGGCATCGTAGATGCACCCGCGGGGCGCCGGGGTCTTCACCGTGGTATAGAGGTTCTGCTCGGCGGCGTTGGCGTACTCGGAGTTGCCGAGGATCTGCATGGTCCACAGCTTCGAGGCCAGCACGGCGAAGATGCCCGCCGCCAGGGCCCCTACGGCCGCGAACCGGGTTCCGAGGCCGTCGGAAGGCTTCTTGGCAGCCGTGGGGTCCTCCGAGGAGCCCACGGTCACCTCCCCGTCCCGGGCGGCTCGGGCCGAGGTGCGCCGCTCGAAGGGCGAGGTGCCCACGCCGACGGTGTCCAGCTGGCTGACCCCCTTGGTGGCTCCCACGGAGGGAGTGGAGCGGTTCGCCCTCACGGCGAGGGCGGCGGCGATGACCACAATGGCGATAACGGCCGCGAGCACGGCCACGATAATGGCAAGGAGCACGGACGCCCCCTTTCTAGCGCAGAACCGGCGTCCCCGGTTGACCCAAGGGCTTGCCGACCATCACGCGGATGGCGATCGGGTACAGCAGGAGGCCGATGACGCAATCGTAGAGCATGCAGGGCAGCGTGCGGTACAGGAAGGCCTCGCCGAGGGAGACGCCCCCGCCGCTCGCCACGACGGCGATGCCGTAGAGCACCTCCGCGAGAACCGTGGAGGCCAGAAGAATTGCCACCGGCATGAACAGGGTATCGTTGTCCAGGGCGAGATAGAGCCGGGAAGCGAGAAATGTTACCAGCACGAGCACGAAGGCCATGGCCCCCACCGGGCCGCCGCCCACCAGATCGAAGATGAGGCCGCAGACGAAGGGGATGACGGGGCCCCCGTGGCCGGGAGTGGCCACGGAGCGCACGAGGCAGAAGGCCACGATGAAGTTGGGCACGGCGGCGAACAGGGCGATGGCCGGGGCCACGATGATCTGCAGCAGCACGGCCAGGACGGCGCCGATGAGGGCCGTCACCGTCTCGCGGGTCAGCTCCATCAGGCATCCCCCTCCCCGCCCGCGGCGTCATCGGGGCCGCCGTCGCCGGAGCCGCCCTCGGCGCCGTCGTCGTTGCCGTCGCCGTCGCTCTGGCCGCCCTCGCCCGTGTTGTCGGCACCGGAGGCCGGGGCTTGGTCGCTCGGGGCGGGAATAGAGCGGTCGGAGGCGTCCTCGGCGGCGCTGAACACCACGATGGCCTCCTCCATGAGGGAGACTGAGCCGTTGGGGGCCACGACGATCTTGCGAGTATCCTTGCCGGCGCTGCCCTCCACGCGGGCCACGGTGCCGATGACCAGGCCGCGGGTGTAACTGCCCCCCAAACCGCTCGTCAGCACCACGTCGCCCACCTGGATGTTCACATCGGCACCGATGTTCTCCAGGTACAGCAGGCCGTCCAAAGACCCGCGCACGATGCCCTCGGCACGGCTCGACTGGATCATGGCCGCGGCCCCCGACTGGGGGTCGGTGAGCAGGCGCACGCGGCAGGAGCCCGCCGACACGGAGATGACCTGGCCGACCACGCCGGTCGGCCCCATGACGGTCAGCCCCGTCTCCACGCCCGAGGAGGAGCCCACGTCCAGGGTGATGTCCTGGTTCCAGGCATCGGTGGAACGGCCGATGACGCGCCCGGCCACACCTCGGATGTCGTAGACGTCGCGGAGGTTCAGCAGACCGCGCAAGCGCTCGTTCTCCAGGCGGATCTCCTCGGAGGAGGTCAGCTGGGCCACCAGCTGCTCGTTCTGCTCCCGCAGGGCCGTCAGGGTAGCCTCGGAGGCGGCGTTGTCGCTGCCGGAATCCTCGGCCGCCTCCACCGCCTCGCCCAGGGGCACGCCGGCCATCTGGAGCGGGGCCACGGCCCCCTCCACGAGGGCCTGCACCCGGTGGATCGGGCCGTCCGGGCCCTCGGCGCTGTAGATGCCCACGAGCCCCAAGGCCAGCACGAGGGTGAGAATGAGCGGCACCCGTCCGACGGGCGCGGGACTGTTATTCTGGAAATTGAGAGCCATGAGCGGTGCGCGTCGCCCTTACTTGGAGCGCATAAGCGTCTGCTTGAGGGCCGTCGGCGTCTCGAGCACCTTCAGGCAGCCGGACACCACATTGGTGAGCGCCGTCTCGGACACCCACACGGGAATCTCCAGCTTGTCGGTGAGGTAGCGGTCCAAACCCGACAGAAGGCCGCCGCCGCCCGTGAGCAGGATACCGTTCTGGATGATATCGCTGGCCAGGTCGGGGTTGGTCTTCTTGAAGGTATCCTTGATGTGCAGCACCATCTCCTCGATGGGGGCCTGCAGGGCCGCGCGCACGTCCTCGGACTGAATGGTCACTTCCTTGGGCTGCTCGGTGTAGACGTCCTGGCCGGAGATGATCATATCGCGCTCGCGACCGTCCTCGAAGGGCAGGATGGAGCCGATCTTGATCTTGATGACCTCGGCCGTGCGCTCGCCGATCTTGATACCCAGAAGGTCGCGCAGGTGCATGGCGATGGCCTCGTCGAGGCGATTGCCGGCCAGACGCAGGCTGGAGGAGGTCACGATGCCGCCCAGCGAGATAACAGCCACCTCGGTGGTGCCGCCGCCGATGTCCACCACCATGGAACCGGTGGGCTCGGTCACAGGCAGATCGGCGCCCATTGCAGCGGCCATGGGCTCCTCGATGAGGTAGGCCTGGCGCGCCCCGGCCTGGATGGCGGCCTCGAACACGGCGCGCTTCTCCACGGAGGTGGCGCCGCAGGGAATGCAGATGACGATGCGGGGCTTGGGCTGCCAGGGGTACTTCCGCTCAGAGGCCTTGTTGATGAAGGCCGACAGCATGGCCTCGGTCACGTCGTAGTCGGCGATGACGCCGTCCTTCAGGGGGTGCTCCGCCGAGAAGGCGTCCGGCGTGTGGTTGATCATGTTCTTGGCCTCATGACCGACGGCGAGCACGCGGTGGGTGGACTTCTCTATGGCGACGACGGAGGGCTCGTTGATGACGATGCCCTCCCCGGTAATGGCAACGAGGGTATTGGCAGTCCCCAGGTCGATGGCCATGTCCGCAGACATCTGGCCGGTCAGGCTGGAGAACATATCAAGGAATGACATACAGGCAAACCCTTCGGAAAACGTATAGGTTACAGTCAGCCTCAGATTTTAGCACAGGCCCCCCAGAGGCGCGGAAACTCCACAGGTAGAGGGCAATTTCCGCGCCCCTTAGTGCACGCTGCAGGACAGGCAGGGGTCGTAGGCGCGAACGAGCTTCTCGATCTCCAGGCGAATGAGGGCGCCGTCGTAGCCCTCCCCCACCATCTTCTCGGCCAGCTGGCGCATGTCGGCTTCCAGATTCGCGATGTTCTGGGCCGTGGGGGTGAGGATGGAGGCGCGGCGCACCCGGCCGTCCCCGTCGAGCTCCAGCCGGTGGAAGAGGGCCCCGCGCGGGGCCTCGGTGAAGCCGGTGCCCACGCCGGCCCGCGCCGCGAAGGGCACCGGCGCGCTTGTGCCCGAAAACTCGTCGTCAGCCAGGCGCCGGCAGAGGGCGGCGCAGCGGTCGAGCACGTCCACCAGCTCCACGGCCTGGGCGATGTTGTTGGCGAAGGGGTTGTACTCCGGCGGCCTCAGCCCCGCCTTGGCCGCGACGTAGCGAGCGTCCTTGCAGAGAGCGTCCCAGCTGGCGTTCACCCGGGCCAGCGCCGCGGTCATATAGGGCGCGCCCGTGCGCCGGGCCCGGGCGAGGAAGGCGGCCGAGGAGCCCTGGGGGTATTCCTCGATCTCCTCTTCCACCGCAGCGGCCGCAAACTCATAGCCGGCCCTCACGAAGCGGGCCGTATCGGAGGTGCACACCGGGTAGGCGCCCGGGGCCATCATGGCGAGCATGTCGCCGGCGGTCTCAAGGGCGATGGTATCGAAGTCGCGGAACAGATCGACGCTGGCCAGGGCGAAGGCGCGGGAGGAGTCCATGGCCTCGGCCAGGCGGCGGTACTCGGCCGCCTCGATCTCGTGGGTGAAGCCGCCCACCACCGCCGTGATGGGATGGATGGACCGCCCGCCCACCAGCGTGCAGAGCTCGTTGCCCAGGGCCTTCAGCCCCAGGGCTCGCTCCAGAAGATCCGGGTTCGTGTCGGCCAGGGGAAACACCGACTTGTGGCCCAAAAAGTCTGGGGCGGCGAACACGAACAGGTGCGTGGCGTGGTTCTGAAGATAGGAGCCGTAGACCAACAGCTCCCGCAAGGCCTCGGTGCGGTCGGTCACCGCCACGCCGAAGACGGCCTCGATGGCACGGATATCGGTGACCACGTGGCTCGCCGAGCAGATGCCGCAGACCCGGGAGGCGATGTAGGGCACCTCTTCGAAGGAACGGCCCACCACCATGGACTCGAAGAGCCGGGCCGGCTCCACCACGGCCATCTCGCAAGTGGTCACCTCCCCGTTCTCGATGACAACGCGGATGTCGCCGTGGCCCTCCACGCGGGCCACGTGATCGACGCTGATGCAGGTGGCGGTCATGGCTTACTCCTCCCCTGCCGGGGCCAGGGCCACGGCGTTGAACATCTCCAGGGCCTCGTCGAAGCGCTCGGGCGCGAAGCCGCGGCTAGCCGCGAAGGCGCGGCCCGCGTCCACGTTGGCGTCGGGCGAGAGGCCGGCGCAGCCGTTGCAGGCCCGGCCGAGACCGGGGCACTTCGCCCCGCAGCCGGCGCGGGTCACGAGCCCCAGGCACATCTGGCCGCGCTTATAGAGGCAGCCGCCCTCGCCCTGGGCGCACTGGCCGCAGAGGGTGGCGGTAGCATCCAGCCGGTTGCTGCCGTAGAGGGCTGCGTCCAGTACCCGCACGAACTCGAAGGGGTCGACAGGGCAGCAGTTCACCGTGAAGTCCACATCGATAACGGACGACACGGGCGCCGGGGCCCGCAGAACGCCGCAGGCCGCGGGAAGCCCCTCCCCGTAGACCGCTTCCGCATGGGACGCGAGCGCGCCGGCGGCCATGCCGGGAATGCCGCCGGTGGCCGCGCAGGACCCGATGGCGATGACGCAGGCCGCGCGCTGCCGCAGGGCGCGCACGGTCTCGGCCGCCTCCTCGGTGGTGACGGCGCCCTCGATGACGGCCACGTCGAAGGTCTCGGGCATGGGCTCCGACGTGGTGAGCTGCCAGTAGCCCAGCTCGATCTGGCCGAGCACCGCCAGAAGGTGGCGCTCGATGTTGGTGATGTTGATCTGGCAGCCGAAGCAGCTGGCCAGGCCTACGAGCACGACGCGCGGGGCGCGGGCCTCGCCGGCGGTGGCGGTGTTCTCGCTCATTTACATCGACCCCTGGATGTTCTTGGCTTCCCAATAGTTGAAGACCGGCCCGTCGATACAGCAGTACTGATGCCCCACCTGGCAGTGGCCGCACTTCCCCACGCCGCACTTCATGTGGCGCTCGAAGCTCATGTAGATGCGGTCGTAGGGAATGTTCTTCTTCCGCATCTCGGCCACGACGAAGCGGTACATCACCGGCGGGCCGCACAGGGCCCCGAAAGTGTTGGCCGCGTCGATCTGGAGGTGCTCGAAGGGCTTGGTGACGAGCCCCTCTTCCCCGTCCCAGGTCTCATCAGCGTGGTCGACGGTGAGGTACAGATCGAAGTCCTTGCGGTGGCGCCACATCTCGAACTGGTGGCGGAACATGACTTCTTGCGGGTTGCGCGAGCCGTAGATGATGGTGACCTTCCCGAACTCGCTGCGTTCATCGTGGATGTTGTTGATGAGCGAGCGCAGAGGCGCGATGCCGAGGCCCCCGGCCACCAGCAGCACGTCGTGGCCGCGCATGGCCTCGATGGGAAAGCCGCGGCCGAAGGGGCCGCGGATGCCCACGATCTCGCCGCACTGCATCCGGTGGAGCCGCTCGGTGAAGCGGCCGGCGCGACGCACGGTAAGCTCGATGAAGCCGCGCTTAGTGGGCGACGAGGAGATGGAGATGGGCGCCTCCCCCACCCCGAACAGAGACAGCTCCACGAACTGGCCCGGGGCATGGCAGAACGCCTCGCGGATCTTCTCGTCCACGAGCCGGAACTCGAAGAGCTTCTCGGTGGCCGTGAGCTCGGTGATGGAGGTGATGCGGGCCGGCCAGGGCCGGTAGGGGTTGGCGGCCATGAGCTCGGCGCCGGTCATCTCGGGGCCCTCGTCGCGGTAGGGATGGACGGCCACGGTGGCGCGAGAGGCGCTACTCGCCATCGTCGGCCCCCTTTCTCTCAAAGAACTTCAGCACCTCGATGGGGCTGATGCCCACCTTGCAGGCGGCGGCGCACCGCCCGCAGCCCACGCACAGGCTGCGGTCGTGGGTGGCCAGAAAGCCGTTGAGCTTGTGGTACATGCGATGGCGCACCCGCTCGGCGGCTGTGGGGCGGAAGTTGTGGCCGCCGGCCACCATGGCGAACTGGGGCGAGGTGCACCCGTCCCACACCCGCTCGCGCCGGCCGGTCTCCGCGCCGGGATCAAGCGTGTCGCGGATATCGAAGCAGTAGCAGGTGGGGCACACGCTCGCGCAGGCGTTGCAGGACAGGCAGCGGCCGCCCAACTCGTCCCAGAAACCGTCCTCGTGGAAGGCGTCCATGAGCATGGGGATCTCCTGCACGTCGGGGATGGCCCCGTTGAAGGCCCCCTGGCGGGCGCGGGTGGCGGCGCGGAAGGCGGCGCGGTCGGCATCGGTGGCCTCGCGCACGTCGCAGGCCCCCTCCAGGATGTTCGCCGCCGTGACCGACCCGATGGACACGAGGAACCTCTCGCCGATGGCGTTCAGGAACAAATCGTAGCCGGGCCGGGCCTCTTCGGAATCCATGAGATGGCAGAAGCAGGTGTCGCCCGGCGTGCAGCTGACCCCCACGATGAGGGTGGCGTCCTGGTGGGCCCGGTAGTAGGGATCGGGATAGCGCGGGTCGTTGAACACGCTGTTCAGGTTCATGATGCCGTTGATGTCGCAGGCGTGCACCCCGAACAGCACCCGCGGGCGCACCTCGTCCACGTAATCGGTGACGGCGTTCTCCCGCGCGTCGAACTCGAAGAGGGTCTCGGTCGCCGGCAGGAAGTACTTCTTGGGCGAGGCGATGGTGGTGGGGTAGTCCAGTGCGATCTCGTCGAAGTCGGAAACGGCGGCGAACACGTATTTCTCGCCGCGCCTGACCGGTGCCACCACTTCATAGCGCTCCATGAAGGCCGCCACGAGCGAGGGCACGTCCGCGCGATCGATGACACGGTACAGCATAGGCGATCGAATTCCTTCGGTTCCCTGGGTCTTCTCCTTGGCCCTATGGTAACCGCTCGGGAGCGCTTGTGCGCCGACAGGTCGCCTGGCGGCCGAAAAACCAGATGAAACCTACCGCGCCCAGGATGGGAAGACAGGCCATCCGCGCCCCTCACGCAGAAGAGCCCCCATCGGCAAGGCCGGTCCCGCGTTTTCGTTTCCCAAAGACGAGAATTTGTGCAGCAAGCTCCGCGAAGTAGATGCCCCAGAGCCCACAGACTGCAAAATTCCGCGGTTTTCACGGGAAGAGATCGGTCGGATCGGCCCACCAGTCCCCCTCGCATCTGCTTCGCGGAGTTTGCTGCACAAAAACGGGAAATAAAGAAACAGCGGGAAGCCCGTTCGGGCTTCCCGCTGTCGCACAGGCGCCGGAAGAGTTTCCACTCCGGCGCGAACAGGTCAAAGGACCGCTTTTCCTAGGCGAAGAAAATCGCGATCTCGCGCTCGGCGGACTCGGGAGAGTCGGAGCCGTGGATGACGTTCTCGTCCATGATGAGGCCGAAATCGCCGCGGATGGTGCCCGGGGCCGCCTCGGCCGGATTGGTGGCGCCCATAAGCGAGCGGCACTTGGCCACAGCGCCCTCGCCGGAGATGACCATCTTCACCACGGGGCCGGAGGTGATGTAGGCGATGAGGCCCTCGTAGAAGGGCTTGCCCTCGTGCTCCTTGTAGTTGGCAGCGGCCTGCTCGGGGGTGACCATGCCGAGCTCCATGCGCTCGACGACAAGGCCGGCACGCTCGAAGCGGTTGACAATCTCGCCAATGTGGCCGTTGCGCACGCCGTCGGGCTTGATCATGGAGTAGGTCTTCTGAATAGCCATGGGTATCCTTTCGAAATGGGGTTCAGGTCATGCAAACGGCCCGCACACAGGGCGGCCGATTATGCCATAGGGGGCCAGGGCCTAGCTCTGACTCGGGAAGTACAGCTCGATGTTGGTAACCTTCCAGCCGATGCCGTCGCGGGCGAGCGATACCTGGTAGGTGACCGTTCCGCCCTCGCCGGTGGCAGCGGTGGCATAGACCACCGAGTCGCTCATGGAGCGGTTCATGCCGTCGATGGTCACGTTCGGGTCGGTCACCACCGGATCCAGCATGGCGGCCACCTTGGACTCCTCCACACTGCTGGCGAGCACCGTGCCCGGAGCAGCGGCCGGATCGGCGAACAGCGTCTTCACCACCTCGTCCTGGGTCGGCCAGCCGTAGCCCTGGACGTAGGCGAACACGCCGGCCGCAGCGGCCAGCACGATGACGACCACGAAGAACAGCAGCACCTTCAGGCCGACGTTGCGGCGCTTGCGGTCCTGCTTGGCCAAACCGCGCGACCACTGCTCCAGTTCCGCGTCGGTGGCGGTGAAGAAGCGGTCGTTGTCCACGTTGTCGTAGGCGCCCACGTAGCCGGGGAAGTTGGCCGGATCCACCTCGTAGGGCTCGTCGTAGTAGAAGGGCTCGGCCGCGGCCTCGTCGTAGGCCTCCACATCGTAGACGCTCGAGCCGTCGGCGGCCACGTCGAGGCCGGACATATCGGCCAGCTGGAGCACCTGGGTGGCCTGGTTCTGCTCGGAGGTGCCCTGGGCCACGGCGCCCACGGCCCGCTGGTAGTCCACGCTCGCCGAATCGGACAGGAAGTAGGTCTTGTCGGCGATGGCCTCCTCGAAGGCGTGCACGGCCTTCTCCATCTGGCCGCAGGCCACGTAGGCCTGGCCAAGGGAGGCCTGGAGCTTGTTACGGGTTGCCGGCAGCATGTCGAACTGCATGGCGCTCTCGTAGGAAGCCACGGCATCGGCCGGGCGGTTCAGGGCCATGAAGCACACGCCCAGGTTCAGCAGGGCCTTGGTCGGATCGGGGTTCGCCTCGTCGAGGGCCGCCTCGCGGAAGGCCACGCCGGCCTCGGCGGACTTGCCGAGCTTCATGAGGGCATTGCCCATGCCCATGTAGGACTTGTAGGGCGTGGGGTTGGTGTTGTCGGTGACCGACTTCTCGAAATAGCGGATGGCGTTGTCGTAGTCGCGCAGGGAGGCGTAGGCCATGCCGAGGTTACACTCCACGGTGCCGAGCGCCCCGTAGGCCGGGTCGGCCGTGGCCTGGCTGTAGGCCTGGATGGCCTCCCGCGGGTTCTTCAGCTTCACCAGGCAGTTGCCGATCTGGTGGTAGAGCAGGCCCATCTCGCCGGGGGCCAAGGGGTAGTTCGTGTCCTGCAAGCATTCCGTGAACGTCATCAGCGCACCGCGGAAATCCCGCAGGCGGTAGCGCTCATTCGCTCGATCGAATAACTCGTTGTTCATAGACTTCCTTCGCTCGGTCTTCCTTGCAGGTAGAGGCCCCGGGGCCGCGGGCGGCCGCGCGGGGCCGCCGAGGGAGCGCCCTTAGGCGTTCTCGATGGTGATGGACTCGATGACGTCGCCGGCACGGAGCTGCCCGATGACGTCCTTGCCCTCGATGGTCTGGCCGAACACCGTGTAGCCGGAATCCAGGTTGTGCTGGGGACCCAGGCACAGGTAGAACTGGGAGCCGGCAGAGTTCGGATCCATGGAGCGGGCCATGGCCAGGGCGCCGTCCTCATGGGAGTTGTTGGGATTGGTGGTGTACTCCTCCTTGATGGAGTAGCCGGGGTTGCCGGTGCCGAAGGGGGCGAAACCGGCGGCACGGCCGGCGGCCACCTGCTCGGGCGTGGCCTCGCGGGTGTTGGGGCAGCCGCCCTGGATCACGAAGCCGGGCACGTAGCGGTGGAACTTCAGGCCGTCGTAGAAGCCCTTCTGGGCCAGTTCCACGAAATTGCCCACGTGAATGGGGGCGTCGTTGCCGGCCAGCTGCACGCGCACGGTGCCCTTGGAAGTGCTGATGACGGCGATCTCCTCGCCGGTGGGCTGGTATTCGGGGGTGTACAGAGCCATGGGCCCTCCTTTTCCTCGCTGCGCGCCGCCGCGGGTGGGGGCCGGGGGCGGTGCGGATCGTATCTTTACATACGGGGAATGATTCTAACAGGTTAGCGGTCGGAACGCTCGAAAATGCTAACCACTTCCACATGGTAGGTCTGGGGAAAGAGGTCGACGGGCGTTGCCCGCGCCAAACGGTAGCCCGCGGCCTCGAAGCGGGCGACGTCCCGGGCCCAGGTGGCCGGATCGCAGCTCACATAGGCCACCCGGCGCGGGGCCGCCGCGGCGATGGAGTCCACCACCCCCTCGGCCAGGCCGGCTCGGGGCGGGTCCACCACGAGGGCGTCCAGGTCCCCCAGCTCCGGCAGCTCCCGGGCCGTGTCGCCGCCGATGACCTCGATGTCCACCCCGGCCCGCTCGGCGTTGCGCCGCAGGTCGCGCACTGAGGAGCCGGCCGACTCCACAGCCACCACATCGGCCCCGGCCGCGGCCAGCGGCACCGAGAAGGTGCCCCCGCCGGCGTAGAGATCGGCCACGTAGTCGGCCTCTTCCAGCTCCAGGCCCTCCTGCACGAGGGCCACAAGCCGCTCGGCCTGGGCGGTGTTCACCTGGAAGAACGACGGGGCGCTCGTGAGGAAGCGCGCACCGGCCAGCTCCTCTTCCCAGCAGCCCTTGCCCGCGATGGCCTCCACCTTCTTCACCTTGCGAGCGCGGCCCGGCTCGGCCACCACGCGCACCAGCGAGGTGTTCTTGCAGGCCTGGGCCAATGTCTTGGCCGCCGCGGCCCGGGGGAAGGGGCCCGGCGCTGTCCATAGGGCCACCTCCACGTCCTTGGTGCGCAGGCTGCCGCGCACCCCCACGCGGAAGATGCCCAGGTCCTCGTTGCCCGAGAGGAACCGCAGGGCGCCCCGCAGGGCCTTCGGGGCCTTCTCGATGAGGCGGTTGGCCAAGGGGCACGCCTCGAGGGGAACCACCTCGGCGCTGCCCTCGGGGCGCATGCCGAGCACGAGGCGGCCGGCGCCGTCGGCGCCGCAGGCCAGCTCCAGCTTGTTGCGGTAGCCCCATTCCCGCTTCGAGGGGACGCACGGCGCCACGAGCTCCTCGGCCCGAACCGGGTCCACCCGGCCCGTGCGCACGAGGGCGTCCACGACGTTGGCCCGTTTGGCCGCCAGCTGGGCCGGATAGGCCATGGGGGCCCAGGAACAGCCCCCACAGCCAGCCGCGCAGGGGGGCGCCACGCGGTCGGGAGAGCTCTCCATGAGCCGCGCCACGGTGGCCCGGGCGAAGCGGGGCTTGGCCTCCACCACCTCCACCTCGGCCACATCCCCCGGGACGGCCCCCTCCACGAAGACGGTCTTGCCGTCGGCCAGGCGCCCCACGGCGGCCGATCCGTAGCTCATGCGGTCGATGGAAACGGTCTCGGTCATAGGGGCTCCTTCGGTCGGGCGCCGGGGCGGCGCGGCACAGCGGCGAAAACGAGAAAGGGCGGACCTGCTGGCCCGCCCTGGTCAATCGTGGTGCCCTCGACAGGATTCGAACCTGCGGCACCTTGCTCCGGAGGCAAGTGCTCTATCCCCTGAGCTACGAGGGCGCATAGGGGTGCCCCGCATCGGGGCGCAGGCTATTATAGTGCAAAAGTCGCGCCCGCGCCGCAAAACTCCAAAATCCCCCACGGACGGCCCCGCCCGGCGGCCGCGGCCCCTAGCCGAAGATCACCGTGAGGGCGCCCGGGATGCAATCGATGGCGAAGCGGTCGCCCTCGATCTTCTCGCCGTCGATCTGAGCGGGCGGCTCGCGGTCGAAGGACAGCTCCAGCGCCTCGGCGCGCTCGAAGTGGATGTGGCTGTTCCCAGTGTGGCGCCCGAAGCGGGCGGCCAGCAGCACGGCCAGAGCGCGCCCCGGCGCCAGCTTCGGCACGGCCCAGCACAGGTCGAGCAGGCCGTCATCGAGGGCCGCCTCGGGCGTGATGCGGAAGTGGCCGCCGTAGGTGGGCCCCACCTGCACGGCGAACAGGTAGCAGCTGCCCTTCAGGTGGATGGGGGCGAGCCCCGGCGCCGCCCGCGGGACGTTCAGCGCGAAGTCGTAGGTCTCGAGGTGATGGAACAGCTGGTCCACGGCGCTTTCCAGATACAGCCGCGTGCCGGCCCGGCCCGTGCGCACCCGCCGCTCCATGGTATCCAGGGCAATGGCCGCATCCAGGCCGAAGGAGAGCGTTTCCACGAAGTAGCGGCCGTTCACGCGCCCGATGTCGGCGGGGCCGGTGCGGAAGGCGAGGATCTGGTCGATGGCCCGCGGAATGGAAGAGGCCATGCCGAGGGTGGCCGCGTAGTCGTTGCCGGAGCCGGCCGGGATGACCCCGAGGGCCGGCCGGGCCGCCGCAGGGCGCTCCATGAGCCCGGAGGCCACCTCGTTCACGATGCCGTCGCCGCCCAGGGCGATGACGGCGGCCACCTCCTCCCCCAGCCCCGCCGCCAGGGCCGTGGCGTGGCCGGGCCGCTCGGTGAGCAGAAGGCGGAAGCCGTCGGCGCCCACCCGGGCCCGCAGGTGGCTGGCTGCCTCCACGGCGGCCCAGGAGCCGCGGCCGTTCTGGGCCGCCGGGTTGGCAATGAGCGCGATCTGTCCGATAGCCATCGGCCTCACTCCCCTCGGTTCCGCGCCGGGCTCACAGAAGCTCCAGCGGCTCAATGGCCGCCGTGTCGCCGGCGTCGAGGAATTTCTTGCGCGTGACGAAGTTGTAGACCATCACCACAGCCGTGGCCGCGATCTTGGTGATGAGATAGCTGATGCCCAAAAACGACGTGCCGAGGAACATGAGGGCGTCGTTGATGGCAAGGCCGATGACCGACAGCACGACGAAGATGACGAACTCCCGACGACGGGAGAGCCCCTCTTTGTGGGTAAACACGTAGCGCATGGAGGCCAGGTAGTTGAACACCACTGACGCGGTGAACGAGATGGTGGCCGACAGCAGGTACTCCACGCCGGCAAGCTCGGTGAGGGCCACCATGAGGCCGTAGTCGATGACGAAGGCCGCCGCGCCCACGACGCCGAACTTCATGAACTGCTGGACGAGCTTTCCCATGATCCCTTCCGCTGCGCAGAGCCGTGCCCGATCGCCCGGGCCCCCGGTGCCGACGGCCCCCGCTTGAGGTGCCGGCAATCCGACAAAAAAGGGAGAACCGAAGTTCTCCCTGCTCATTCATGGTGCCCCCAACGGGAATCGAACCCGTGTCTCAGCCTTGAAAGGGCCGCGTCCTGACCTCTAGACTATGGGGACGTGCAAAATAGCTTGAACAGTATGGCAGAGAAGGCCGCCCATTGCAAGGCCCTCGCCGAGAATTTCCCGCAGCGGGCCCTAGCGCCACCGATCGGCCTCCATGACCCGGTAGACGCTCATCTCCCACTGGCGGCGATGGGACTTCGCCACCGTGTCCAGGATGAGACCGGCCGTGAGCGAGAGGGCCGCCGTGAGCATGAAGGCCACGGCCAGCACCGCCGAGGGCAGGCGCGACACGTAGCCGGAGTCCAGGTACTCCCCGATCACCGGCACGCCGGCGGCCAGGCCGCACAGGCCGAGCACCACGGCCAGCCATCCGAAAAAGGCCATGGGCCGGTAGTCGCGGAACAGGCTCGCGATGGCGGCGATGACGAGCATGCCGTCGGTGAAGGTGGACAGCTTGCTCTCGGAGCCCTCGGGACGGTCGCGGTAGACGATGGGCACGTCGGCCACGCGCCAGCGGCGGTCCACGGCCCAGATGGACACCTCGGTCTCGATCTGGAAGCCCTCGCTCATGACGGGCATGGTCTTCACGAAGGCTCGGGAGAAGGCGCGGTAGCCGGTCATGACGTCCTCGAAGGCATAGCCGTAGATGAGGCGGATGAGCCGGCGCACGAGGTTGTTGCCGAAGCCGTGGAAGGGCCGCTCGTTCTCGGCGCCGTAAGAGCCGTTGGAGATGCGATCGCCCACGGTCATATCCGCCTCGTCGGCGGCGATGGGGGCCAGAAGGTCGCCGGCCGCCTCGGCCGGGTAGGTGTCATCGCCGTCCACCATAAGGTAGTAGTCTGCGTCGATGTCGCGGAACATGGAGCGCACTACGTTGCCCTTGCCCTGGCGGCTCTCGCGGCGCACCACCGCGCCGTGGGCCGCGGCGATCTCGGCGGTGCCGTCGGTGGAGTTGTTGTCGTAGACGTACACCGTGGCCCGGGGCAAGACGGCCCGGAAATCGTCCACCACCTTGGCGATGGTGACGGCCTCGTTGTAGCAGGGAACGAGCACGGCCACGCCCTCCCCGCGCCGTACGGCGGCCACGGCCTCGGCCGTGGCCGCGGGATTCGATGTCGTAGCGATGTCGGTCATAAACTCTGGCTCCTCGGGAGTTCGCTGATCGGTCGGATAATCGTATCGCAAATCGCCCGGGAGGGCCACGGGTTCAAAATCTTTGCGGAACCCCCGTTACCTTGGATGGTTGCCCCGGGCGGTCACCGCCCAACCCGTCGCGCAGACACGAGCCCAGCCCCGATTCACATGCCGAGCAGCAGGGTGGCGGTTGCGGAATCGCGGGAAAAGGGATATATTCGGCGTTGGCTTGCCATTAACGAGAGAAGGAGAAGCCATGCCAACGAAGCGAAGGGGTTCGCTTCTGCGTCTCGGTCTGGCCGCGGCACTGGCCTGCGGGATGATGCCCGCGGCAGCGCTCGCCAGCCCGGAGGACCCAAGCACAGAGACCCCCCCCCATCGAGTTTTCTGAACCGGTAGGCGACGCTGCCGCCACGGAGGCGACCCTCGACGACCCCGCTACACCCCACGACGGGAAAGGCGAATCCGCCGAGATGGTGCCACCGTCCTCAGCTGTGGCACTTCTCACCGCCGCAACACGCACCCTCACAGACGTCCCCGCAGGCAAAACGAGCGAGCAGGACTCCCCCTCCACCGACAACCTCACCGACGATCACCCGACGGCACAGTCCGCCGAAGCCGGCGATCTCCGGATAAGCGGCGGCACCGCCGGCACCGACTGGCGCCTCGACGACACGGTGCTCCATATCATGAGCGCAAAGCCGATGACGGTGCAAAACGCCCCCGGTAAAACGGTGTCCACCACCACCATCGAGATTGACGCCGGAGTGCACGCCGACCTCACCTTCAGTGGCGTAAACATCTCCAGTGCCTGGATCCCCCTCAATCTGACTACCAACAAGCAGGCCACCGCCGACGGCAGTGCCGCCACCGAAGGCAATCAGATCCTGCCCGAGAAGCGCACCTCACTCCATCTCACCTTGGCCGACGGCAGCGAGAACCGCCTTGTCACCAGCAGCGGAGAGCACGCGGCCCTCCGCTGCGGCGACGGCTCCGTCCTTACCATCGACGACGGCGTGCGCAATATCGATACTAACGGAAACGAAGTCGTGCCCGAGAAGGGCCTCATCGGACGAGATGTGACCCTCGCCTGCGGGCGCGTCATAGGGAAAGGGGCAGGACTTTCCGCGCTTGACAGCGGCGATCCAGGCTCCCTCACCGTCACCGGCGGCCAACACGGAGCCGGCATAGGCGGCGGCGCGCGCGAAGCGGGTGGCACCATGACCTTCAACGGCGGCGTCATCGTCGTTCAAAACGGAGCATGCTACTCCAGCGCCGGCATCGGTGGCGGCGGCAGGGGAAGCGGCACCGCCACGCTTATAACGTTCAACTCAGGCACCTACAATATCCAAGGCGGAATTCACGGGGCCGGCGTTGGAGCCGGAGGATGGAACGGAGCCTATAGCGGCTCCCCCGCCCTACCAGCCGACCACATCTATGATATGGCGCCCGACACCAACAACCAGACACCCGTTGGCGGCAACATCCTCATCAACGGCGGATACCTCATCTCGAAAGGGGGCAGCGAGCACGGCGCAGGCTTCGGCGGAGGCTGCTCCACCCGCCCCTCAATGAAGGGCTGCACCATTAGAATAACCGGAGGCACCCTCCTTCCCAAGGGTGCCGGCCTTGCTTCGGACGGCATCCTCCTGCCTGATTTGGGCGGCCACGACGGCTACGTGGTGATCGAGGGCGGATCGGTCTACGTATCCGGCCAAAAGAACTTCATCGGCATCGGCGATACCGCCTGGGGAAACACCGATTACAGCGACGATGCCAATAAAGTGTTCATGGTCACCATCGACCTGTCGGAGGAGCTGAGGAAGAACAACGTTGCCGAGGGCATCGACCCCGAGAACCTCGACAGCCTCATCGAGAGCTGGGAGTTCTCGGTCGGCGGCGAGACGTACCCCTATGGCGCCCCAGCCCAGTTCGACAAAGGCAAGCTCTATCTCTGGCTTCCCGAGAGCGCTGCCGAGAAGACCATCTCCGTCACCTTGAAGTACAAGGACGACAACGGCAATATCCGCGAGGTGCTTCCCCTCTTCCGCGAGCCCGATCAGGAGGGAGACCTGCTCAAGCGCTATTTGAACTTCGAGATCGCTGACCCGGCGTATCTGCAATCCCTCACAAAGTACTACGATGGCACGCCACTTCCCGCCTACGACCTCTCCGCGCCGGGCCATGCCATCACAACGCCCCCGCCCGATGACAAGCGGCTCGATAAAGTGACCGATGACGGGGGTCGCCAGTTGATCCAGTACTATTACCAGCCCTACGACAAGACCCCTGACGGCGGAGCCGACCCCACGCCGACGGGGCCGGAAACGAGCGATACGGCTAAGGACGCCGCGGGCAACACCGTCACCGTCATGCCCTCCAACGCCGGCGCCGTGAAGCTCACCATGGTCTCGAAGCAGTACGCCGACGAGAACAGCACCGACCCCGAGATTCAGGAGTTCGCCAAGAGCTACTGGGGGCACCGCGCCTTCATGTGGGGCAAGATCATGCCCATCGCGTCCCGAGTGCGTGACATCGAAGCCGAATGGGAAGATGAGACGGATGCGAGCCAGCGGCCCGGCGACGTTGCCCATCCCTCCGACCAGGTGCTCCGCGTGAGCGCCGTCATCGACAGGGCGGATACCGTGGACGGTGAGCCCGGCAGCGAGAAAACCCGAGACACCTGCCAAGCCGCCCGGGGACGCGTGCAACTCTACGTGGACGGCAAGGCGGTCGGCAGCCCCATCGACCTTATATTCCCCGGAGACATCGACGAGAACGGTAAGGAAATTCCCGCCGACGACCCCCGCGTGAACGCCACCGTGGAGCCCAACGGCAAAGGAGGATCTGCGACGCGCTTCTCCCTAGCCCGGGCCGCGGCCACCTCCGACTTCCTCGTGCCCACCCAGGGCAAGGAGGGGCGTCACGAGATCTCCCTCCAGTTCCTGCCGCCCTCCGAGGCGCAGCGTGAAGCGGGCCAGCCGGCGAACTACCTGGCGAGCCAAGACCCCACGAAAGACCCCTCGGTGCCTCGAGCCGAGGTGGCCATCGAGCCCATCGATCCGAATCCGAAAGTGGAGCTGCCCGCGACTCCCGGCCTCGATCCGGCCGATGCGCCCACCCTGGAGACCGACTACGACCACCCCGCCAGCGACGATCCCGCCAGCAAGTACAGCGACAAGACCTACCAGGGCACCCTGGAGCTGGTCTACCAAAAGCCCGCTGCCGACGGGACGAACCCCGGCCGCATCGAGCTGAAGCTCGACACGCCGTCGTCGGGCGCAATCACCGTGACCACCGCCGACGGTACCGTCGTGAAGGCTGAGGTGGTAACCGACGACGAGGGGAATCCCGTGCGCGACGAGAACGGCAAGATCACCGTGCGCGTGGACCCCGAGGGCGTGGGCAAGACCGAGCTCGTCATCAAGCAGGAGCCCAACGGCGCCTACACGGGCACCACGTTCGATTACGCCGTGACCGTGCGCCCCCAGCCGAAGATAGCCCCCGCTCCCGTCCTGGCCAAGAAGGCCGAGAACCTCACCCATCCAGACGGGCCGACGCAGCCCGGCGACCGCATCCGCTACACCGTGACGGCGTCGAACACGACCGCGGGCTCGCTGTGGACCCAGGTAATCGTGACCGACCCCCTGCCGCTGAGCCTCACGCTCAACGAGAGCACCGTGCGCCTCGACAACCCGCGCGGCGGCATCGCCGCCAAGGAGCTCTCCCGGGCCGATTCCGTGGGGGCGGCCGATGTGGGCTCGTTCGCACTCTCGGCCCCCGACGCGGGCGGGCGCACGACCCTGACCGTTCCCACGGGCGATGTGGCCGGCGGGTCCACGGCCACGGCCACCTTCGAGTGCACCGTGAGGGCCGGCCTCGACTTCTCCGACCCGTTGGTGCTCGACCTGGAGAACATCGCCTCGGCCGAGGGCAAGCGCCCGAATCCCGACAACCCTGACGGCCCCGATACGGGCCCGGTAGCGCCGGCCCCCACCGACCCGGCCGCGCCGTCCGGCGGCGCCACCGTCGCCCCCGCCGATCCGGTCATCGAGATGACCAAGGCCGTCGAGAACCTCACGGCCCCCGACGCTTCCGTCACCCACCTGGGCGACCGACTGCGCTACACCATAGAGCTGAGCAACACGGGCATGGGCGACAGCTGTCTCATGGGCGCCGTCGTCTCCGATCCCCTGCCCGCCGGCATCGAGCCCGCGGCCGGCACCTTCGCCCTGGCAGTGGACGGAGGCGAGGCCATCGCGGTAAACGACGCGGCCTATGATGGGGAAACGCGCACCATCGCCGTCACCTGTGGCGATCTGTGGGGCGGCCACTCCGTCGTGCTCACCTTCGAGGCCGTCGTCGGCGAGGCGGCCCTGGGAACCGACGGGGCCAACATCGCCGAGGCCCACGGCACGGTTCCCTCCAAGGACCCCGACGCGCGGCCCGAAAGCCCCGATGCCGGCCGACCCGCAACGCCCCCGACGGACGCGCCGGCGGCCACGACCCCTCCGGCCGAGCCGCCGACCATCATCCCCAACGACCCGGAGGACGGCGACGTGACCATCGCCAAGAGCGCCGAGAGCCTCGTCCGCGAAGACGGCACCACCCGCGTGGGCGACGTGGTGCGCTACCGCATAACCCTGCGCAACAACGGGCCGGCCACCGGTTGGATGGATGCCGTCATCCGCGACGACGTGCCCGTCGGCATCGAGCCTGTGAGCGAGACCATCCGCCTCACCCTTCCCGACGGGAGCACGGTAGCCGTGGACGACAGGACCTACGACCCGGCAAGCCGCATCCTCGCGGTCGCCTGCGGCCAGCTCTACGGCGGCCAGGAGATCGTCCTCACCTTCGACGGGCTCGTGACCGCGGAGGCCCTGGACGCTGACATCGGCAACGTGGCCATCGGCTACGGCACGTTGCCCTCCGAGTGGGACCCCGCCGACGAGCATCCCGCGCCGGGCGACCCCTTCACCCCGGGCGAGGGCTGGGATGCCTGGGAGAAGAGCCGCCAGAAGGTGGTCACCGATCCCGTCTACCCGCCCGGTGTCTCCGCCGCGGGCGGCGTGCTGCCCGAGGAGACGCCCGGCGATGCCGACCGCAAGGAGGGAGCCACCATCCGCCACAAGCTCGCCCAGACCGGCGACGCCCTGGCCGCAGCCGCGCTGCTGCCCCTGGCCGCCGCCTTGGCCGCCGGCGCGGGACTGCTCTCCAGTCGGCGCCGAATGAGGCGGACCCGATAGGCGCCCGCGCACTCCTGAACCGGCCGCGCGGCGCCCTCGCCCCTGTGCCCGTTCCGTGCTTCATGGCACCACCCTCTGAGGCAAGTGGGGCCGGAAGCTTTTGTTTCCGGCCCCACAATCGGGGGTTCAGCTCACTCGGGCTCCCCGTTTCGCTGCAAGCCCTTCCGCGCCGCCCCCGCCGCCCTCCCCTCGCGGCGAGGGCGGCGGGTTGCCATTTGCGGGTAATGCGTCAAGTCCGGGGCGTGCTCGGGCAAATACGCTATGATGTTCCCATGAACATATCTGATACGAAACCAGCGGGCGCGATCGAGCTGCCCGCATCAATGGAGCCCGGCGCCCTCGCCCCCTCGTCGCCGACGGGGCAGGCCGCCCCCTCCGCCATCGAATCGTCCGAGGCGGCCTGCGGCGAGCTTGCCTCCCCCGATGCCATCACCGCCACCCAGACCACGCTCGCCCGCGCCACCGACGAGGGGGACCCGGTCATCCTCGTCGTCCACGCCTCGGTGGGCAGCGGCCACCGCAGCGCCGCCTACGCCATCGCCGAGGCCATTCAGAACGCCGGCGAGCGCGCCCGCGCCGGCGCGGCTGACCCCGCCCTGCCCGCAGGCCTCGACCCCGCCCTGGCGGCCCGAGCCCGGGTGGAGGTGCTCGACATACTGGACTTCGGCCGCATCGTCTTCGACGGCGATGCCACGGCCTCCATGTTCACGGGATGGACGCGCCCCTTCTACGACATTACCTGGCGCTACGTGCTCACAGGGCGCCTTCTGTGGGGCGGCGGCACCATCTGGGCCCACCTCATGTACCCCCGCTTCGTGGAATTCGCGCGCCAGGTACGCCCGGCGGCCATAGTGGCCACCCATATCACGGCGGCCAACGTGGCCGTGAGCGCCCGCATGCTCACGGGGCAGTCCTTCCCCATTCTGTGCGTGCCCACCGACTACGAGGCCGAGGGGCTGTGGCCCCACCTGCACACCGACCTGTTCTGCGTGGCCAACGAGGCCATGGCCGAGACCCTGCGGCCGCGCCGAGTGCCCGAGGACCGCATCCTCATCACCGGCATCCCCGCCAGCCCCGCCTTCTCCCGCGACTACGACAAAACCGCCGCCCGGGAGAGCTTCGGCCTGCCCGCGGATAAAATCGTGGTGCTGGCTCTGGCCGGAGCGAAGCTGCCGCGGCCCTACGTGCACTTCCGCGAGGCCCTCGACGAGCTGCTCCCCTTCATGCACCGGCTCCCCAATATGGAGCTGGTCATCGTGGCCGGCGCCGACGAGGAGTACGAGCGGCGGGTGCGCCGGGAGGTGGCCGACTTCGGCCTGGACAACGCCCGGGTGCTCGGCTACGTCACCCGCATGGCCGAGCTCATGGAAGCCGCCGACGTGGTCATCTGCAAGCCCGGCGGCCTCACGGTGACCGAGTGCCTGTGCGCCCGGGCCCCCATGATCCTGCTCGGGCGGGCCTACGGCCAGGAGAAGGCGAACGTGCGCATGCTCACCGCCGCCGGCGCCGCCATGGCCGCCACCACGCCCCGCGAGCTTTTGGATACCCTGCGCCACATCAGCGAGCACCCGGCCTCGGCCGACGCCATGCTCATCAACGCGTCGCTTTTGCGCCGGCCCCACGCCGCCGATGCCATCGCGGCGGCCACCTTCGACCTCATCGCGAAGGAGCCGCCCCGGGACGGAAAGCTTCGGAGCCGCCACTTCGCCCACTTCTACTGGGGCCGCAAGCCGGCCCACACCCGCTAGCCCCGCCGTCCCGACCCTCTGAGCGTCTGCGCGGAAGAGCCGCGCTGCCGATACTAAGCCCTTGAAAGGAACCCCATGACCACCTTTGCCGATCTCGGCCTGTCCGATTCCGTCCTGGCCGCTGTGGAGGCGCTCGGCTACACCGAGCCCACCCCCGTGCAGGCCCAATCCATCCCGCTCGCCCTGGAGGGCCGCGATATGATCGCCGCCGCCAAGACCGGCACCGGCAAGACCGCCGCCTTCTCCCTGCCCTCCCTGGACCGTCTCGAGCGCTCCGACCGCAAGAAAGCGCCCACTATGCTCGTCATCACCCCCACCCGCGAGCTGGCCATGCAGATCCAGGAGGTCTGCGGCACCATCGCGAAGGCCCGCGGCCTGCGGGTGGCCAACGTCGTGGGCGGCGTGAAGATCGAGCCCCAGATCAACCGCCTCGCCCGCGGGGTTGACGTGCTCATCGCCACGCCGGGGCGCCTCATCGATCTCATGAACCAGAAGGCCGTGGACCTCTCCCAGGTGCAGATCCTCGTGCTGGACGAGGCCGACCGCATGCTGGACATGGGCTTTCTGCCCTCGGTGCGCCGCATCGTGGAGGCCACGCCGTCCAGCCGCCAGACGCTGTTGTTCTCGGCCACCATCGACAAGGGGGTCCTCTCCCAGGTCGACGCCATGCTGAACGACCCGGCCATCGTGCAGATCGCCGCCAAGGGCGAGACCGCCGATACCGTGGAGCAGTACATCGCCCGCGTGCCCCATACCCTGAAACCCGATCTGCTGGCGGCCCTCTTGCAAGAGCGCGGCGCCGAGCGCGTCATCGTATTCGCCCGCACGCGCCATCGGGCCGATGCGGCCTGCCGCAAGCTGAAGCGGGCCGGCTACCGCGCCGAGGCCATCCACTCGGACCGCTCCCAGAACCAGCGCAAGCGGGCCCTGGACAACTTCGCCTCCGGCGCCACCGACATCCTCGTGGCCACCGACGTGCTGGCCCGCGGCATCGACGTGGACGAGGTGGCCTACGTGGTGAACTACGACGTGCCGGTCCAGGCCGAGGACTACGTGCACCGCATCGGGCGCACGGGCCGCGCCGGAGCCGAGGGCTTCGCCGTCACCTTCGTGGCCCCCGAGAACAAGCCGGAGCTAGCAGCCATCGAGAAGCTCATCAAGCGCCCCATCCCCGAGATCGAGGTTCCGGGCTTCAACCTGGAAGAAGCCGCCGAGGCCGCGGCGGCCCGGGCCACCCGCGCCAACGCCAAGCACGACCCGGAGCTGGCCGCCGCCGCACGGGAGCAGGCCAAGAAGGACAAGCGCAAGGCCCGTGCCCGGGCCCGCGCCGAGGAGGAGGCCGCGACCGCGACGGAGGAGGCGCCTCGCAGCCGCCGCGATCGCAAGCCGGCCGCCAACCGCGGCAACAGCGCCAACCGCCCCCGCAGCGGGAGCGCCCCCAAGAGCGCCAAGGCCAAGGGCGGCGCCTCGGGGAAGGGGGGTGCCCCGGGGAAGAGCGGCGCCGCGGCCCGCAAGGGCGGCTCCGACCTGCGCCCTGGCCGCGCCCAGCGAGCCGCAGCGGCCGCCCGGCGCGGCGGCAAGGCCGGCGGCCGGGCGCGCCGCGGCTAGGGTGCTCGCGCGCCATCGCGCGCCATCGCGCACCACCGCGCACCATCGCGCACCATCGGGGCGGCCTGCGGGCCGCCTTTTTTTCGCGCCCCTTCCCCGCCGCGCCCCGAGAGGGAGCCGTTCCCTCGTCTGGCCAATTCCCTCCGCTTGCCGTACTCCACAGGATGCAGGGCGATCTTCAGGTATCGTAAAGACGTTAAACGGGGAAGGGAATATTGGATGAGAATCGCTGTTGCATGCGATGGTCTGAATGTGGCCGCCCAGGCGAGCGGCTGTGCGAGCTTTACCTGCTACGCGGTGAACCACGGCATCATCTCGGGATGCTGCAATGTGCCCAACATGGGCATCACCATCTTCGAGAGCGTCGAGACGCTCTGCCAGATCGATACCGACGTGCTGATCGCCGGCTCCTTCGATGAGGACATCCGCGCGGCCCTGGCCGCCGCCGGCATCGAGCCCGCCGTCACGGCCCTGGCTGCCCCGAAGGAGGCGGCGGATGCCTACCTGCACGCCACCCTCATGGGCGAGACCGGCCTGGAAGACGCCTGCGCCTCCGCAGAGCCCCTCGACGAGCTGGACGACGCCTTCGCCCGCATCGAGTACAAGCTCGTGGCCCGAAGCGCCTAGGGCGCCTTGGGCCGACAGGGCCCCGCCCCCAACCGATTCAGCCCGCGAAAAAGGGACCCTCTCGGGTCCCTTTTTCGTCACACAATGGAAGGCAACTTAGGCAACGGCCTTCTTGGCAATCTCGGCCAGGGCGGCGAAGGCGGTGGCGTCGTTGACGGCCATGTCGGCGAGCACCTTGCGGTCCAGGGTCACGCCGGCCTTCTTCAAGCCGTTCATGAACACCGAGTAGGACAGGCCGTTGATGCGGGCCGCGGCGTTGATGCGGGTGATCCACAGGCGACGGATCTCGCGCTTCTTGTTGCGGCGGTCGCGGTACATGTACTGCAGCGAATGCTGCACCTGCTCCTTCGCGGCACGGTAGGAACGGGACTTCGCACCATAATAGCCCTTCGCACGGGCGAGGACGGTACGACGCTTCTTGCGGGCATGGACAGAACGCTTTACACGAGGCATATCTTAATCACTCCTAAAGAATCGGAAGAACTAGCGGAGGCCGAGCTGGCGCTTGACGACCTTGGTATCGGCTTCGGCGATCTCCGTCTCGTGACGGAAGTTGCGCTTGCGCTTCTGGCTCTTCTTGGTGAGAATGTGGCTCTTGTAGGCCTTGGCACGCATGAGCTTGCCAGAACCGGTCACGCGGACGCGCTTGGCCATACCGCGATGGGTCTTCATCTTAGGCATTAGTTGTCCTTTCCTTCGTCGTTCTTAGCTTCCTTTTTCTTCTTGGCCGTTGCAGGCAGAGGAGCGATGAGCATGTGCATGTTGCGGCCCTCCATCTTCGGCTGGTTCTCGATGACCGCCACGTCCTTCAGGTCGTCGGCCAGACGCTCCAGAATGGAGAGGCCCTGCTCGGGATGGGCCATCTCGCGGCCGCGGAACATGATGGTGATCTTCACCTTGTTGCCGCCGTCGAGGAAGCGCAGCACGTGCTTCTTCTTGGTGGTGTAGTCCCCCACGTCGATCTTCGGGCGGAACTTCATCTCCTTGATCTCGATCTTGTTCTGGTTCTTACGCGCCTGCTTGGCCTTGATGGCCTGGTCGTACTTGAACTTCCCGTAGTCCATGATGCGACATACGGGCGGATCGGCGTTCGGGGCGATCTCCACCAGATCGAGATTCATGTCGTCAGCGATGCGCTGGGCCTGGGCCGTGGGGTACACGCCCATCTGGTTCCCATCGAAATCGATCAGACGGCATTCGCGCGTGGTGATCTCGTCGTTGAGCCGCGGCTCTTGAGCAGCTATCGCGCTCACCTCCCTTTCGTGTTCTCACACATAAAAACCCGCCGACTCCATCGAGCGCGGCGGGTTCCATTCGCAAAAGTCGTTCTGCGGAAGACCCATCAGCAACCCGAAGGCGCCGAACCAGGTGGAGAGCTTGCGCCCTCGCTTGATTAACAGCTTGTTTATGATAACTCTTATCTTTTGCCAGGGCAAGGACTTTTTTCAGAAGTTCGTCCAAGGAAGCCAGCGAGGGTCCGACAGGTGCCCGCCATTGCCTTGAAGCGCGGCCAAGCGGCCTTCGCGCCGTGAGGGAAAACGCTGAATAGCGAGGGCGGGCGCCTGTCGGAGCCGCAGCGTCGGCCGGCCCGTTCGTCCCGTCAGGGCGAGTGGAACCTAGGCGTTCACGTAAATGAAGATGGTGCGCACGGTGTCGGCGAGATTGCCCGAGGCGTTGGCCATGGAATAGTCGTAGGACAGCACCGCCGACCAGGTGTGGGACGCCCCTTCCACATCGGCCTCGCCGCTGAAGGAGCAGTACTCCTTGGTGACCGTCTTGCCGTCGGAGTCCACGGTGGTGTAGGCGGTGGAATCCTCGGGCAGCTCCACGGCCCCCTCGGGCACCGCCACGCCGGCCTCGGCCAGGGTCTTCTGGATGATGTCCTCATTGCGCACCGCATCGGCGAAGGAAAGCGAGCCGTAGCCGAGGGCCGTGGTTGAGGCGGAGTAGCCGGCCTGGATGATCTTGCCCGCCTCGTCCAGCCCCAGATACACCGTGGGCGTGCCCGTGCGGCTGTCGGCGGGCTCGGCCGTGAGCGCCACGCGGGCCTCGGTCTTGATGGGGTTGCCCTCCTCGTTCACCGCCCGGGTGCTGGACACCTGGGCGCCGTGCTGGAGCACGGTCACGGCCTCCTCCTGGGTAAGCCCCAACAGGCTCACCAGATCGGGCACTGTGGTGACCTTCGCCGTGGAGGTGGAGGCGTCCTGGGCCTCGTCGGGCTTGATCTCGGCAGTCTGCTGCTCGGTGCTGAGGGCCTGCTGGATACCGAGGGAGTTCCCCTCCTTGAACAGCTGCACGCCGAAATAGATGAGCCCCGCCACCACCAGCGCCAGCAAGATGATGGCCACGATGAGGATGCGGCGCATGCGGCGGGACTTGCGCATGTACTCGGGGATATCGTCCTTGGAGGCGGCCGTGTCCAGCTGCTCGCTGGGCCGGGCGTGGCGCCCGACGCCCTTGGCGCCCCGGGAGCGGCCGGACTGCGGGCCGCGGGAGGCGCCCTTGGAGGCTGGGCGCGTGGGAGCGCCAGAGATGACGCCGAGGTTGGCCGGGCGGCCGGCCTCGGCGGGGGGAACGGGGCGCCCGGCGTAGAAGTCCTCGAAGGCGCCCTCGTCGGCGAAGGCCTCGCCCACAGACAGGCCCTCCCCGTCCACCGGCTCGCCGTCGGCCAGATCGATCTCCTCCATCGTAGCGCCCGGACCCACCGTTATCTCCTCGGAAGCGATGGAGGAAGCCGAATCGGCGCCCTTCCCCACCGGCGTCATGGCCGTGGTGAAGCCGTCGGATCCCACGGGATGGAAAGCCTCGGTCAGGCCCATGGCCCCTTCCTCGGCCGGGGCCGGACGGCGGTTGCTCTTGCTGTTCTTCACCATGTTCGCTTCCTTCTTCGTTCGTTGGGGCTGCGTTCAAAGGGGGCGGTTGCGCTAGCGCGCGAAATTGCACCAGAGGACGAAGGCGACGATGGCGAGCACCGCCACGACGATGACCGTCTTCTGGGTCCTCGACATGGACGAGCCCTCGATGTCGGCCAGGGTGGTGGCCCGATAGCCGTCATCGGCCGCCGGCCGGACCGGCTCCGGCGCCGCGGGAGCGGGCTGGGCCCCGTCGGCCGGATCGGAATCGGGCTCGTCGGCCGACTCGGGATCCGTCAAGGCTCCGTCGGTCGGTGCAGGCCCTGTCGCAGGTCCGGCGCTCGTCCCGGGCCGGGGCTTTGGCCCGTCGGTCGGCTCGCACGCCAACCCCGTGGCGTCCTCGACGATGCCGGCCTGGATAACCACGTCGTCATCGTCGTCGGCATTCACCGTGATATGGGAGAAGCCCGCAGGTTCGGCCATGGGTCGCGTCCTTTCTGTGAGAAGGCTCAATTATAACGGATCGCCTCACCGGTTGAGGAGATCGATCACCGTAAGTTCACCGGAGGCGGCCTCGATGATGTCGCGGTTGCCGAAGACGCAGACGCAATCGGCCCCGGCGATGGCGTCCACCGCCGGACCCAAGGCCCGCACCTCCTCGGCCGTGGCCAGGGCCACCTCGCGGCGCACGGCGGCGCGCTCGGCGATGCCGTAGCCGGCGAAGTACATGCCGTCCTGGCGCCGCAGGAGCGCCCGGGCCTTCTCCGGAGCGTCCAGGGAGGCCACGACCGACACCACGTAGCCGTCCATCTCGGCCTCGGTGGGATCGAAGGCGCCGGCGAGCCACGAGCCGGCCTCGGCGAAACGGGCCCGGGTCTCGTCGATGCGCGGGTCGCGGTAGGAGTAGAAGCGGCAGGAGCCGGCGCGATTGCAGCGGAAGCCCACGCCGTAGGCGCCGCCCTTCACGCGCACCTCGCCCCACAGGTAGTCGTAGGTGAGGATGCGCGAGGCCAGAAGCCACGGACCCGTATAGGGCAGCCCCGTCAAGCGGCGATCCCAGCCGCAGGCGGTGTAGGTGACGTCGGTGGGCACGGCGAAGGCCTCGCGGCGGTTGACCGGGGCGGGCACCACGAGGGCCGCCTCGGGCCGGGGCCCGTCCGCGGGAGTGCGGGCCTCCCAGAAGCGATCCAGGTCGGCGTCGCTGCCGGCCAGCGACACCGTGCAGTTGCCGTCCACCACAAGGCGCCTCGCCAGATCGCCCAGCTTCGCGGCCAGATCATCGGCCCGCTCGTCGAAGGAGTCCAGCAGGTCCCTCAAAAAGCGGTAGTAGTCCACCCCGGCCAGCGCCTCGCGCACCACATCCGCCGGCAGGTAGTAGGAGGCGGCCCGGGCCATGGCCGCGGTGTGGCCGTTGGCGGCGAAGGACTGCTCCATGGCAATGCGCCACTGGGCCAGAATGTCACGGATGCGCTCGGTGTCGGAGAAGTCGGTCTCGGTGAGCACCTCGTCCACGAGGGTCGCCATCCAGGCGGCGTTCTCCCCCAAAGCCGAGGCGCCGGCCACGAGCACCGGGCGGATGCGGTCGCGGTCGTCCACGTCCTCGTGGACCTCGCAGGCGAAGCCCATGTTGCCGAGGTGGGCCTGGGAGAGGGTGTCGATCTCGGCGGCGCTGTGGCGGGCAGTGTCCAGCTTGCCGAGCACGCTGGCGAGCACGGCGGCATAGGGCAGCTCCTCGAAGGCGAGGGAGGCCAGATCGTAGTAGCGGTAGGCGTAGGCGAGTCCGTGGGTGGGAACATGGTGGCGCACGAGGTCCACGCCGTCGCGCTGGGCCTCCTCCCACATCTCCTCGGCCGGCGCCGGGCCGATATCGCCGCGGGTGAGCTGCGGAAGCTTCGCCACCGCGGCCGGGTCGTCGGGGGCCTCCTGGGCCGCCCGCAGATCGGCGCAGGCCCGCCGGATGGCCTCGGCCTCCTGGGGGTCGAGGGCCGCGGCGCGGCGCCGGGCGTCGGCCTCGGCGGCCGCCTCCCCGTCGGCGCCCGCGGGCACCACCTCGGCCCGGGCCCAGTGGCCGCTCTCGCAGAACAGCTCGCGCAGCAGCCGCTCGAAGTAGCCTTCCTCCACCCGGGCGGTCAGGGCGGCGAACAGATCGTCGAAGCGCAGGTAGGCCATGGGGTCGTCGTCGGAGTACAGCCAGCCGCCCAGGGCCGCCATGGCCAGCACCACGCCGTCGGCATAGCCGAAGTTGCGCTCCCGCATGACGAACTGCCCGTGGGCCAGGGCCGCCCGCACCAGATCGCGATCGAGGCCGCCGTCGGCCAGGCGCGCCGCCTCGCTGCGCACGATCTCCTCCAAGCGCTCGGCGGCCC
Organism: Adlercreutzia muris; assembly: GCF_041223505.1. Taxonomy (NCBI): domain Bacteria; kingdom Bacillati; phylum Actinomycetota; class Coriobacteriia; order Eggerthellales; family Eggerthellaceae; genus Adlercreutzia; species Adlercreutzia muris. The sequence continues at coordinate 188,806 of NZ_JBCLQK010000006.1, read as the reverse complement.
CGGGCCGCGCCCCGCGCAGGGACACCACGGCAAAGGGCTGGGCCACGGAGTCCACCACGTAGCCCAGAGCGTCGTCGGCGATGCCGGCATCCAGCAGGGCCCGCTTCAGGGGCGCCTCGTTGGAGCCCATGACAGCGTCGATGAGAATGTCAGCGGCCAGCACGCGCTCCCGCTCGGCGGCGGTGCCGATGACCGAGCCCACGGCGGCGCAGGCGTTCTCCGGCGCCGTGTCCATGGCCACGGCCACGGGCTCGGCCACCACGGGTGCCTGCAACCCAAGGGGGTTCGCCTTCAAGGGCCCGCGCTCCTCGGCGGAAAGCGGCGCCAGGTAGCCCTCGTCGATGAAGGCGAGGAAGCGATCCAGGTCAAGGTTGCCGTACAGGATGATATAGCTGTTGTCGGGACGGTAATGGCGGCGATGGTTCTCCAGGAAGGCCTCGTAGGTCAGCGTGGGGATGGCCGCCGGCGTGCCGCCCGATTCGAAGCGGTAGGTGGTGTCGGGGAACAAGGCCGCCGACAGGCCGTTGAACAGCACCGCGTCCGGCTCGGAGAGGGCCCCGCGCATCTCGTTGTACACCACGCCGTTGTAGACGAGGCGCTCCTCATCCCCCTCCCCTTCCAGCTCCCAGTGCCAGCCCTCCTGCTCGAAGATGGCCGGGCGCTTATATATGTTGGGGCGAAAGACCGCGTCCAGGTACACGTCCATGAGGTTCAACAGGTCGCGCTCGTTGGTGGAGGCCACCGGGTACATGGTCTTGTCCGGGAAGGTCATGGCATTCAGAAAGGTCTGCATGGAGGTCTTCAGCAAGTTGACGAAGGGCTCCTTCACGGGGAACTTCTCCGACCCGCACAGCACCGAGTGCTCCAAGATGTGGAAGACACCCGTGTCATCGGCGGCCGGGGTCTTGAAGCTAATGGAGAAGGCCTTGTTGGCATCGTCGTTGGCCAGGTACATGAGCCGCGCCCCCGAGGCCACGTGGGTCATGAGGTGCGCGGTGCCCTCGATCTCCGGCAGGTCCTCGCTGCGCTCCCAGGCGAACCCGTGGCGCGCCGCGATGGTCTTGGTATCGGTCATAGCCGTGCCCTTTCTCTGCGTTTTCCGCCCGTATTGTACCCAACGGGGCCGCAAGGGACGCCTTCCTTCATGCCGTCGTTATTATTTCTCCGCGAGGAGAAAATATTCGCTATAATCGGCGACAGAAAAACAGCCCGATTCCGAGACGAGAGACGGAGCGATCCATGCTTGAACTGAAGAACCTGGTGTTCGAGGTACCGGCCGACGGCGGCGGCACCAAGCGCATCATCGACGATCTGTCGCTGACCATCCCCGACGGCCGCTTCACGGTCATCACCGGCCCCAACGGCGGCGGCAAGTCCACCCTGGCCAAGCTCATCATGGGCATCGAGGAGCCCACGAGCGGCACCATCCTCTTCGACGGCGCCGATATCACGAAGATGCCCATCACCGACCGTGCCAAGCTGGGCATCGGCTACGGCTTCCAGCAGCCGGCGCGCTTTCGCGGCATGAAGGTGAAGAAGCTCTTGGACATCGCCGCCGGCAAGAAGCTGCCCATGCTCGCCTGCAACGAGTACCTCTCGAAGGTGGGCCTGTGCTCGGCGAGCTATCTCACCCGCGAGGTGGACAAGTCGCTGTCGGGCGGCGAGGTGAAGCGCATCGAGATCGCCACCATTCTGGCCCGCGACCCGAAGCTGGCCATCTACGACGAGCCCGAGGCCGGCATCGATCTGTGGAGCTTCGATCGCCTCACGGAGACCTTCCGCGACATCCACGAGGCCCGCGACGGCCGTTCCATCGTTATCATCTCGCACCAGGAGCGCATCATCTCGCTCGCCGACGAGATCGTGCTTCTGCAGGCCGGCTCCGTGGCCGCCACGGGCACTCCCGCCGAGCTCATGCCGCAGCTGGGATTCGCCGCCCGCAGCCTGGACGACCACGGCTGCCCTCTGTCGGTGCCCACCGAGCTGCACCTCACCGAGATTCCCACCACCTGCTAACCCGCCAGAATCTACCAGCGATCGAGTACCGGCGTAGAGGGAGCGGCGGGTGTTCCGACCGAGCGAGTTCCGCAGCGACTTGAACAGGACTGAACGTCCTGTTCAACCAAGCGAGGACTGTCTGAGCGAATCGGAATACCCGGCGATCCCGACCCCGAGGAGTCGCTGCAACACTAAGGAGAACGAACATGGCCGTTGACCTTTCCCCCATCGACGAGAACCTGCTCGCCGAGATCGCCAACATGCACGGCATGCCGAAGGGCGCCTTCAACGTGCGCAAGGACGGCGAGCTTGTGGAGCGCCATTCTTCCGCCTACATCGACATCGAGACCAAGACCGACAACCCCGGCATCGACATCCGCATCGCGCCGGGCACCAAGGGCGAGACGGTGTACATCCCCGTCATCGTGACGAAGTCGGGCCTGAAGGACGTGGTGTACAACACCTTCTACGTGGGCGACGATTGCGATGTCACCATCATCGCCGGCTGCGGCATCCACAACGACTCCCATGATGCCTCCGAGCACGACGGCATCCACAGCTTCTATATCGGCAAGAACGCCCGCATCCGCTACGTCGAGAAGCACTACGGCGAGGGCGAGGGCTCAGGCGAGCGCATTTTGAACCCCACCACCAACGTGTACATGGAGGAGGGCTCGTCCTGCGAGATGGAGATGGTGCAGCTGCGCGGCGTGACCAGCACCGAGCGCGACACCAACGCCGAGCTGGGTGCGGGCGCGAAGCTGGTGCTCACCGAGAAGCTACTCACCCACGGCAACCAGACCGCCATCTCCAACATGAAAGTGGAATTGAAGGGCGAGGGGTCTTCCGTGCAGGTGATCTCCCGCTCGGTGGCCCAGGACGATTCCGTGCAGGTGTTCAATCCGCTCGTCATCGGCGAGTGCGCCTGCCGCGGGCACGTGCAGTGCGACGCCATCATCATGGGCAACGCCAAGGTGAAGGCCATCCCCGGCATCGAGGCGGCCAGCGAGGACGCCATGCTCGTGCACGAGGCCGCCATCGGCAAGATCGCCGGCGACCAGATCGTGAAGCTCATGACGTTGGGGCTGACCGAGGAAGAGGCCGAGGCCGAGATCTTGGACGACTTCTTGAGCTAAGGCGCACTCCAACCAGCAAAAAGCGGTCCATCAGGACCGCTTTTCGATGTCCTGACGATGGAATAAGGGAAGGGCGGCCGCGCACGATGCGGTCGCCCTTCCCGATACATGTCTTCCCTATGGCTGAGAAGCTTTCGGCTATTCGGTATCCTCGTCACCGGTGTCGCCGCCGGACCCGTCGCCGTCGCCGGACCCGTCGCCGTCGCCGGACGCGCCATCGTCACCGGCACCGTCGCCGTCGCTGCCATCGTCGGCGCCCTCCTCGCCCGAGCCGTCGCTTCCGTCACCGGAACCGTCGTCGGAAGAGGAGACGGGCGTGGTCTCGTCGATGACCGTCAGGTCATCGAGGGCCACCGAGGTGCCGAGCCACTTGCGCTCGATGACGCTGATGGTGCCGTTGCCGGCCAGGTTCGCCAGCACATCGCCGGCGGCGGTCTGCAGATCGGTGTTGGCGCTGGCCACCGCCATGCAGTAGCCGCTCGGTTTCATGAGCATGGCCACGATGGACACATCGAGCCCGTCGTCCACCCCGTGGGCGGCGTACAGGCCGATGATGGCATCGGCGGCCACGTACTGCACCGTACCGGCCTTGAGGGCCTGGAAGGCCTCGCTCAGGCTGTCAGTGGAGGTGAGGGCCCCCTCGCCGAACTCGTTGGTCACGGCCCAGGCGCTCTTCGAGGATACCTGCGCGGCGAAGGTGGCATCGCCGCCGGGCTGGGGAACGCCGGCATCGGGGCTGAGGGAGAACAGGGCAATGCCCGTGGGCAGATAGGACGGGGACATCCAGAAGTCGCCCTCGGCGCTGGCGTTATCGATACCCAGGATGACGTCGGCCTCGTTGTTGGCCAGGGCCGCTGCCGGATCGGAGCCAGTCTCAACGATGGAGAGCTTCAGGCCCAGCTCATCGGCGAGCGCGGCGGCGATATCCACATCGATGCCGATGATCTTGCCGTTGCCCATGCCGGCCAAGGGCGGGTTCTCGGTGTTGACGCCCACGCGCAGGGTGCCCTCCTCGCCGATGACCGGCGTCTGCACCGCAGCCTCCTTCAGCTGGGGGCGATAGTCGTTCGAGCCGTTGCAGCCGGCCAGCATGAAAGTCATGCAGGCAAGCGCCGCCCCGAGGGCGACCATAACGAACTGGCGTCTTCTCACAATGTCCTCCGTCTAGTACGTCGTGTCACAGTGCCTCTTCCGACTGACCTAGTCTTTGACCCCACACTCGCGCACTGGGGCGTTCGCTTGCGCTACTGACCCTCTCGTCCGTCGCAGGATCTTGACTGCGAAACGGGTGCGGACGGTGCGACTTACCTCTAGGATACGCCATGCTCACGCCGGGCGGGCCCAGCCGCTTACGTGGATCCTTTCGACCGCATCTGCCATGGACTTGGGAGCACCCGCAGGCCCTCCCGCAACTACAGACCCGAAAGAAGCACCGATAAGTGTAGCAGAAGCCGACCCCCATGGGGAAAAGCCCAGAGAACCTACGGGTGACAAACGGCAAACGCGGGCCGGCGGACGCGGCAGCGGCCCGACAGCGGGCGGTGCGGGACGCGAGGGCGGCGCGCGGGCGATCAGGGCGGCATGCCGCGAGGGTGCCGAAGGGCCGCCGGGGCGGCGCGCCGGCGATAGGGGCGAGGCGATGCCGGGGCACGAGCGGGTCGGCGAAACGGCGTGGAAACGGCACACCGTAGGTGCGCGGCGGGATCTAGCTGCGGCTCGGCGGCGAACTTTTCGCGATTTGCGCCCGCTACACTGCTCCCATGGAAACCAAGGCCGAACAACTCCCCCTCTTTACTCTTGCCGCCGATCCGCCCGCAGCCCCGGCAATACCGTGCCGCGCTGGGCGCCCCGCACCCCGCGGGCGGCAGGAGCGGACAGGCGCGCTGCAGTCCCCGAGCAAGGAACGCGGGACGCAGCGCCATCGGCGTCGACGGCACGCGGCACCGCAGCGCCAGCGGGAACAGCCGCCATCCGCCACGGCCGGGCACCACCTGCGCCAGCGGGCCTTCGAGGTGTTCGCCGAGACCCTCTTCCCCACCCGCTGCGCCCTCTGCGACGCACCGGGCACCGTCCTGTGCGACCGCTGCGCACGTCGCCTCCCCTACATCGATGCGACCCTCGCCTGCCCCCGTTGCGGCGCCCCCTACGGGCGGGTGCAGTGCACTGAGTGCAACCCCGTGCTCATGGCCCCCTTCGGCTGCAAGGAGCCTCCCTGGGACGGCGCCGTGAGCGCGCTCGTCCTCACCGAGGCGGCCCGGCGCGTCGTCACCGTGTACAAGGATCAGGGGGAACGGGGTCTCGCCCGGCCCATGGCGGCCATCATGGGCCGCTATCTGCCGCCGGCCTGGCTCGCCGACGAGCCGGCCGTGGCCTTCGTGCCCGCCACGCCCGGCGCCCGACGGCGCCGCGGGTTCGACCACGCCGAGCTGCTGGCCCGGGAGCTGTCCTGGATCATCGGAGCCGAGTGGGCGCCGCTTCTGGCCGCCCCGCGCCGCCTCGACCAGCGGCGCCTGTCGCGCACGGCCCGCATCCAGAACATGCGGGCGTCTATGCGGGCGCTCCCCGGAGCCACCATACCCCCGGCGATCATCCTCGTGGACGACGTGTGCACCACCGGCTCCACGCTCATGGCGGCCGTCGAGGCCCTGCGGGAAGGAGGTGCCCACACCGTCTACTGCGCCACCTTCGCCCGGACATAAGAAAAGGCGCGCCCGAGAAGACGCGCCTACGCAAAACGGTTCAGGGGAGCTTGCACCGACCAAGCGACTGCCCTCGGGCCTGCCTTGTGCTACAGCACGGCGAAGGGGGCTGGGAAGGACCCTACTTGGAAGAGAGGCGGACGCCCTCGGCCTCGGAGAACTCGGCCACGTCCACGGAAATGGAGTGCCTGATGGGCTTCCAGGCCGCCTTCTTCACGAGGGCGATAAGCGCGATGGGAATATAGGTGAGCATGAAGATGGGGAACGTGAACATGTAGCGGATCTTCTTCGCCGTCGTGGTGCGAATGGAGTCCCATTCGACGAAGGTGGTCAGCACGCCGAACACGAACATGAACACGAGGTAGTTGCACAGGCAGAAGACGACCGATGTCACCGAGCTGGCGATGGCCACGCCGCCGGACATGACGCCCGTAGCGGCCAGCACGATGATGATGGAGTTGAACAGGATGGAGATGATGGAGAGCAGCATGCCCGGGGCAATGGTCATAAGCATGTCGTAGCAGGCGAAGCGATAGCCGCGGGGGTTGACCACCGCCCCCTTCACCAGACCGCCGGCATAATGGGCGAACACCTGGTAGAAGCCCTTGGCCCAGCGGAAGCGCTGGTTCCAGGAATCGCGGAAGGTGATGGGCTGCTCATCGTAGAGCACCGCCGTGGGGCAGTAGGAGATGCGCACCCCGTCGATGATGGAGGAGGCGGAGAACTCGATGTCCTCGGTGAGCAGGTGCCACTTCCAGCCGCCGGCCTTCTTCAGGATGTCGGCCGCGATGAAGAAACCGGTGCCTGACACCGCGCAGGAGGTGTTCAGCGTGAGCCGCGCCTGGTTGAGGAACTTGGCCTCGCGCAGGAACCACACGCCGTAGCCGGCCGAGATCCAGTTGCTGCCGAAGTTCTTGGAGTTGCGATAGGAGGTGGAGGCCTGGGCGCCCCCGTCGAAGGTGGCGTTCATCTCGCGGAAGTAGTTCACGTCCAGCACGTTGTCGGCGTCGAAGACGAAATAGGCCTCGTAGTCTTTGTCGGCATACTGCTCCCAGATGGCCTTCAGGCCCCAGTCGAGGGCGTAGCCCTTCCCCACCTGCTTGTCGTTGTGGCGCGGAAACACGATGGCGCCGGCCTCGCGGGCCACCTCGGCCGTGCGGTCGGTGCAGTTATCGGCGATGACGAACACATCGATGAGCTCGGCGGGGTAGTTCTGCACCTTGATGGAATGGATGAGATCGGCGATGACCGCCTCCTCGTTGCGGGCAGCCACCATGACAGCGTAGCGGTGGTTGCGCGCAGCCGTGCGCTTGGGGGCACGACGGGTGAGAACGACCAGCACGTAGTAGAGCTGATAGGTGTAGCACAGGGTAAAGGTCAGGAACACGCAGAAGTTGAAGATGTCAACGAAGGACAACGCCGACACTTGCGAAGCTACGGTATCGAACACCAATGTACTCCTTGGACGTGCGCCGTCAGGCGCGTGTGCACAAACGCCTGAATTATAGCCGCCAACACCGCCCTGCGCACGATGTTTGCGTCCGAGAGGGCCATTTGATGCCATTTGCCCACAAAGCGGCCCCGCCTCTCCGCATTTGCCCCACACCCCCTCCATATATGTAAGGGAAGCGTAAGGTTTTTCCGACGACCGGGACACTCCCCCACGCCGCCGCGCCGCTGTGCTACCCTGTTTCGCATGCAATCGCACCCTGGCGATACCGCGTGCCGACGCCCGCGCCGGAACCGCGGCCGCCTTCAGGAAAGGAAGCAATCCGTGAGCAAAGCCTGCGACATCAAGGACATCACCCTGGCCGACGAGGGCCAGGCCCGCATTCTCTGGGCCGACCGCGACATGCCGGTGCTCGCCCGCATCCGCGAGCGCTTCGCCGAAGAGCGCCCGCTTGAGGGCGTGCGCATCGGCGCCTGCATGCACGTGACCACCGAGACGGCGAACCTCATGCGCACGCTGGTGGCCTCCGGCGCCGAGGTGGCGCTGTGCGCCTCGAACCCGCTTTCCACCCAGGACGACACCGCCGCCTCCCTCGTGCGCGACTACGGCGTGTCCGTGTATGCCATCGCCGGCGAGGACGGCGAGACCTACGAGCGCCACATCGCCGAGATCGTGGCCACCAACCCGCAGATCATCATGGACGACGGCGCCGATCTGGATACGGCCCTGCACACCAAGTTCACCGACAAGCTGGCCGACGTCATCGGCGGCACCGAGGAGACCACCACCGGCGTGGTGCGCCTTATGGCCATGGCCGCCGAGGGTGCCCTGCGCTATCCGGTGTTCAACATCAACGACGCCAACACCAAGCACTGCTTCGACAACCACTACGGCACGGGCCAGTCCACCTTGGACGGCATCGTCCGCGCCACGAACCGCCTTCTGTGCGGCCGCACCATGGTGGTATCCGGCTTCGGCTACTGCGGCAGCGGCCTGGCCCAGCGCGCCCGCGGCATGGGCATGGACGTCATCGTCTGCGAGGTGGATCCCCTGAAGGCCCTGGAGGCCCATATGGAGGGCTACCGCGTGATGAAGGCCGCCGAGGCCGCCCGCTTCGCCGACGTGTGGGTCACCGTCACCGGCGACTGCAACGTCATCGACGAGCCGGCTTTCAAGAACATGAAGGACGGCGCCATCATCTGCAACTCGGGACACTTCGACTCCGAGATCAACATGAAGTGGCTGCGCGAGCACGCCGTGAAGGTGGAGGAGCTCAAACCGCTCGTGGAGGAGTACACCCTATCCGACGGCCGTACCGTCACCGTGCTGGCCGAGGGGCGCCTCGTGAACCTGGCCTGCGCCGAGGGGCACCCGGCCAGCGTGATGGACATGAGCTTCGCCAACCAGGCCCTGGCCGCCGAGTACCTGTTCAAGCATGCCGATGAGCTGGAGAACAAGGTGTACGACGTGCCCGCTGCCATCGATGATGACGTGGCCCGCGTGAAGCTGGAGACGTTGGGCATCGAGATCGACACCCTCACCGAGGAGCAGATCGCCTACATGAACAGCTGGAACTTCTAGGCCCGCGGGACAGATCACATGAATCGGGGCGCTCCCTCACGGGGCGCCCTTTATCGTAGGCGCGGGCTGCTAGCGGGGCTTGCGCGCCTCCAGGGCCACGAGGCGGTAGGCCGCGTCATCGCCGGGCACCGTGGGCACCCGATGGTCGAAGACACTTCCCCGATCGGCGGCAACCTCATGCTCTTCGCGCAGCACAGGCGCCATGAAACCCGCTTCGGCGAGCCAGCCCATCAGCTGCGCCCGCGAGGGAGCCGCCTGCACGGCGTTGCCGAGATGCCGGGCCGCCTCGACGACGAGCGCGCGGGCCGCAGCGGACCCCTCGCTGTCGGCTACCGCGCATTCAATGAGGAGCGAGCCGCCCGGCACAAGTACCGCCCGGCATTCCCGCAAAGCCTGAAGAGGATCGGCGAACAGCGCAAACGAGCTGTTCAGATACACGTAATCCGCCGACTCCGGCGCCACTGCGCTCCTGAGCCGCTCGGGGTAGGCCACGGCAAACGTCATGTTGCTGTGCGGCATTCGGCTGCGCTCCAGGGCCGCCGACACCCCGGCGCGGGCCTCGTCGATGAGCGACGGTCGCCAGTCGATGCCTGTGACGCGGCCCGTCGGGCCCACAAGCTCGCTGAGCTTATAGCAGCCCTTGCCGCGGCGACAGCCCACGTTGACAACGCGAGCGCCGGAAAGCGTGCGTCGCGGCAACTCCATATGACAGCGAGCCGGAAAACCCCCTTCCCGGGGAAGCCCGTCGTAATACCGTCGCAGCGTCTCATCCGCCATGCCAGCCTCGCTTTCTCGATTTCGGGTATTATACTCGCACCTGTAAACTTCCAAGAGAGGAGCGCCATGATCGTCACCACCACCCCCACCGTCGAGGGATACCGCATCACCGGCTACTACGGCATCGTGTTCGGCGAGGTCATCACCGGTATCAACTTCCTAAGAGACTTCGGCGCCGGCATTCGCAACCTGGTGGGCGGCCGATCGGCCGGCTATGAGGAGGAGCTCATGCAGGCCCGCAACCAGGCCGTGGCCGAGATGCAGCAGCGGGCGGCGGCCCTAGGCGCCCACGCCATCGTCGGCGTGGATATGGACTACGAGGTCCTGGGCCAGGGTAATATGCTCATGGTGACCGCCTCGGGCACCGCCGTCACCGTGGAAGCGGCGTAGAGGGTCAGCCGCGAGGAGTTCACGTACCCCGCATTCCCCAAAAGGGGTAGGCGCATCGGTATTTCGATTCGCCCGAAAAAGCTCGCTCACTCCAGAGACACGAACTGTGCGGCGAGCGCGGCCGCGATCGGCTCGGACAGGGCGGCCTCCTCGGCGAAGAAGGCCCAGCGGCTCACCGCTTCACTTCTATAAAAGGAACGATGCTGCACACTATGCAGCTTTATAGACTCTATGATGCAAGATAGCTCCAGTTACAGCGTTTAGCCTCTCATGCTTTCCGAGGAAAAGCGGATCAGTGTCGCCCGGCCGGCAAGAAACGGGCGATCAGGATAGCGGCGAAGGCGGCGAGGACGAGCACGCCGTAGGCAGGCAGGTAGGTGTGCGCGCCCACCTGAGCAGCGCCCGCCAAGCCGGGACCGACCATCGAGGCCAACACGAGGTTGGCATTGACGAGGGCGTAGTTCATGGCATAGTGGGCCATGCCGAATCGCTCTCCCGTGAAAGCCGAAGCCGCCGACACCGAGCCGCCATAGGCGGCGCCGAGCAGCATGAATCCCACAACGATGAGGGGGAACAGGGCCAGCTCGACAGCGGCGACGCAGGCCAAGAGCGCACACCCGTAGGTGGCGGAAACGATCGTCATAGTGCGCCGCGCTCCAGCGCGATCCCAGAGCCATCCGGCCCCCAGACGGCCAGCGGCATTGAAGGCCCCGATAGAGCCCATGGCCGCCGAGGCGAGCAAATAGGCCTCCCCTCCTTCGTCTTTAAGCACCTCGAGAGCCGCCGGCACAGCATTGCTGACCAGGGCCATGCCGCCCGTGCTGATGAACACCATCCAGGCGAAGAACATCCAGAAGACAGGGGATGCGACCATAGCTCTCGGCATCATGCCGCCAGACGGCGCCGACGCCCCTTCTGCGCCGACCTCCTGCGGAGCGGCGCGCTCCTCGGAGAGCTCCCCGGGGCGCGGAAGGCGCAGAACCGTAGCGCCGAAACCCAGGAGAACCCCGAAGGCGCCTCCTAGCGCGACAAAGGCGGTTCGCCAACCCCAGGTTGCCAGAACAGCCGCAACGGCCGGGGCGAGCGCGAAGGTTCCCAACCCCACTCCCGCCAGCAGCAGCCCCGAGACGGTGCCTCGACACCCAGAAAACCACGGCAGCACCGTGGCGAGCACACAGTTGGCGCCCAGCCCCACGGACAGGCCGCACACAACTCCGTAGGAGACGCAGACCCATGCCAGGCCATTGGCAGCAGCGGTGGAAACGAAGCCGAGAGCCGCCAGTGCGGCCGAGAGCGCCATAACGAAGCGCGGCGATGTTCGGGCAATGAGCCACCCCGAGACGAGTTGGCCTGCGCACAGCATGACCATGGATACGCTGAACACCATCGAGGTGTCGGTGCGCACCCAGGCAAACTGCGCCTCCAGAGGGCCGACGAAAACCGACCAGCTGTAAACGACACCCAAAAGCATGTTGATGGAAAATCCGGCGATTCCCGCGACCAGCGCGCGTCCCCCAGGCGCCGCCATAGCCCCCTCCTCATCCCTCGGCATTGCGAGCATCATAGCCCGTCTCCCCTCCCCTCACAAGAAAAAGCCCGGAAGCAGGGAGGGAGCGCTTCCGGGCCGTATACGAGAAGCGGCTAGGCGGCCGCCACGCGGGCGCACGCACTGCCCAGCTCATCCTCGAGCTGACGCAGGGCGGCGTCCACAAGGGCCGCATAGCCCCGGTAGAAATCGCAGCGCGCATGACGCTCCACCAACTCGCGCCATTGCGGCACCCACGTCATGGGGTGGCATACGGCGAACGACACCGCATCGGCCACGACACGATCCGCCTCGGCCGCATCCCCGCGCCGAGCCGCCTCAGCGCCCATGTGGCACAGGCGCCCGATGAACAAGAGCTCGGAGGCCAGATGATCGTCGGGCTCGTGGGACAGCGCGTCCACTTCCAGTCCGTAGCGGGCGTAGGCGGCCCGCACCTCGAAAGTCTGGTGCTGGAACACCATGCGATCCTTGTTGAAGTACACCGACTCCCACATGGGAGCGAGCACTCGGCGCGCCCCCACGAACAGACGGGTATAGTCCGCCGACAAGGCATGGAAGTCGTCATCGGAGAAGAGCGAGGCGCACTGGCTCGTCCAGGTCGCGAGTTTTCCCGTGCCGCCTCGGCATCCGCGCCTGTCGCGAAAGGCATCTCGTCGAACAGACCCCCGTCGGCCACCCCCGCGATCAACTCGCGGTCGGGTACCCCGTGGAAAAGACGGCCGAGCAGCGTGAACAGGACCCCGGCCTCTTCCAACACCGCGGCCCGCACATCGTCGGCCGCCATCGTCGTCTCGCCCATGGTCGCTCCCTTTCCTACTGCTCCAGCGACAGCATGCGCACGTCGCCAGCATCCGTCTTTGCGTTGCGATGGGCCACGATGACCACGCTGGGAGCCGTCTCAGCCGAGGCGGGCAGCGGAGCCACATCGGCGCAGTCGCCGAACTCGGCGCGCAACTCGCTCAAATCGCCTACCTTCAGGGCACGCTGCGGGCAGATGGCTACGCAGGCCGGCTCCTCGCCATGGGCCTGCAACTCGGCGCACATGTCGCACTTCTGAGTCACGCCCTTGGCCTCCACGAACTGCGGAGCACTGTAGGGGCAAGCCTCCACGCAGGCACGGCAGCCGATGCACTCCTCCTCGTTGATGGAGACAATGCCGGTATCGGGGTCCTTTGCATGGGCTCCGGTGGGGCAAGCCTCCACGCAAGCGGGGTTCATGCAGTGGCCGCACGAGTAGCTCACCGAGTAGGAGAACACTCCCGAAGGAGCCCAGGCGCCCGAGGCGTCCTGGCTCCAGCCGCCGCCGCACACCTCGCGCACGCGGCGAGCGCGGGGTCCGACATCGAAGCTGTGCACATCCTTGCAGGCCAGCTCGCAGGCCTTGCAGCCGGTGCACTCGGCACTGTTAATGAGAAATCCCATCTGGGCCATGATCTACTCCTCCTTGAAGACTTCGCGCGCATCCCACAGGTAGTCGGGCACAAGCTCCTCGCCGTCCCACTTCTCCACGTTGCAGATGCAGGTATTCCACGACTGGAAGCCGGTGGTGGTCACGTTCGGACCGCACAACACGTTCATGCAGCCGGCCTTGTCGATGCCGGTCTCCTCGTCGATTTCGACCCAGGCGCCCTGGCCCATGCCAAGCACGCCGGGCATCATGGTCTCGGTCACGAGCACCGGGCGCAGGCAACGGCCCCACTTCGACGTGATGAGCACCGTCTCGCCCGTCTGAACGCCCACGCCCTCGGCGTCGAGCGGATTCATGTACAGCGGGTGATCGAAGGCCTCACGCAGGTTCGGCACGTTGGCGAAGGTGGAGTGCGAGTGGCGCAGGATGTGCAGGCTCAGGATCTGGAAGGGGTACTCGCCCTTCTCCTTCGTCTCCCAATCGGCGAAGGTCTCCTCATAGCCCTCGGTGGGCGGCACGTACTTGCAGATGGGATCGAGCTCGGCGAAACCCCAACCGTGCACCTTCTCGGACGCGGCGCGGCAGTAGATCTCCAGCTTGCCCGACTCCGTCTTCAGGGCATTGGCCTCGGGGTCCTCGCGGAAGGCCTGGAAGGGAACGAAGTTGCGGCCGTCATCGGGGGTACGCTCGATGGTGTAGATGCCATCGCGCTTGAAGTCGAGGATCGGCACCCGGCCCTCCTGGGGCGTACCCTCGACGCCGAGCGTCGCCAGGTCGTCCTCGGTGATGGTAACCAGATTGTCCCAAGTCTCGTTGTCCTCGTTGAGCACCTTGGCGGCGGCCACGGTGTTGAACACGGCCTGTGCGTCAGCCTCGGGGCACAGAGCCTCCTTGTCGACGCCCAGACGGTCGGCCAGGGCGAGGGCCACGTCCATATCGCTGCGGCACTCGAACAGCGGTTCAACCACCTGGCTCGTCCAGATGAGCTGCTCGCGATAGGCCTGCTCGAAGATGCCGTAGCGCTCCCACATGCTGGAGATGGGCAGCACGATGTCGGCATACTTGCACGTAGTGGTCATGACCAGGTTCTGCGCGATGACCGTGTCCATCTTGCGGTAGGCTTCGATGCCGAGCATAGTGGCGGGACCTTGGTTCAAGAAGTTCTCGTGACGGTCGTAGATAAGATGGGCCGGGTTCTCGTAGCGGTTGCCGTCGACGCCGATGTACTCCTCCTCGTTCACGATGGAAGTCCACATCTGGTTGACGTTCACCTTCTTATAGGACAGCGGGTTCTCGATGTACTCGGGGCCGGCCACGGTGTCCTTCAGGAAGCAGCCCAGGTAGGTGCCGCCCTCGTGCAGCTGCTTCCAGCCGCCCTGCATCCAGGCATGACCGCAGTCGGAGGCGGCGCAGCAGCCGGGCTTTCCGATGATGCCGGCCATGGCGCCGAAGGAGAGCAGCGCCTGGCAGAGCTGGGCGCCGGAGCCGGTTCGCGCCGGAGCCGGCGACATAATGAGGGCGCAGCGCTCGGTGCGGGCGATCTCCAGGGCCAGCTTCTCGATGGCCTCGGCCGGGGCGCCGCAGATCTCGGAGGCCCAAGCGGGGTCCTTCGGCTGCCCGTCGTAGGTACCGAGCACGTAATCGGCGAAGTTGTCCTTCGGATCGGCGCCGGCGGGCATGTGGTCGGCATCGAAGCCGATGGTGCAGCGGTCGAGGAAATCCCAGTCGATGAGCGGGTTCTTCTCAGGATCGTCCTGGGTGAGCAGCACATGGGCCATGCCCAGCAGCATGGCGGTGTCGGTGCCGGGGCGCACGGCGATGAACTCGTCGGTCAGCGCGCGGGCCGTGGGATTGTAGAACACGTCCACGGAGATGAACTTGGTGCCGGCCGCCTTGCACTGCATGTAATCGTAGGTGGGCAGGCCCGCGCGGCTCCACGCCGGGTTGGAGGCCCACAGCACGATGAGCTCGCTCGTGCGCAGATCCATGCGGTCGTTGGTGTCCTCAGTCAGACCGATGAGCTTGGCCATCTCGGTCCAGGCGCCCGAGGAGACGGCGCCGTTCTGCTCGAGGCAGCCGCCCATGAGGTACATCATGCGGCCGATGTCGAAGTCTCCCAAACGCTGGGGCACACCGCCCGGCAGCAAGATGCCCTCGTTGCCGTAGGTGTCCATGACGCGCTTGATCTCGCCGGCGATGAGGTCGAGGGCCTCGTCCCAACTGATACGCTCCCACTCATCGCGGCCGCGCAGCTCGCCGTGGGCGTTCTCGCCGCCGCCCGGCTGCCAGTTCTTGCGCTTCATGGGGTACTTGATGCGGTCGGCGCCGAAGATCATGCCGCGCAGCGATCGGCCGCGGGCGCAGGCACGCATCTGGGGGCAGTCGGGGGTGTCGGTGTGGGACTGGTCGGTGCCCATGCGCACCACCTCGCCGTTCTTCACAAGGGCCTTGTTGAAGCCCTTCGAGCCGCAGTCGGCCCAGCAGCTGCAGGGAACCCAGGTGCTGGCATCCTCCTTAGTGCCGGTGTCGGCCAAGTCGGTCTCGTTGAACCCGGCGCAGGCCGTGGTCCCGAGGGCCGCAGTGCCCACGGTGGCGAGTCCCGTCCATTTCAGCAGGCTGCGGCGGGTGATGGAGGCAGGGCGCCCCTCCCGCTGCATCGTCTCGTGCTCCATTGGATCCGTCTCCTCTCTCAATGCCTTTTCTCGAGCGGTGCAGATTCTGCCCGCTCCGCTCGCTGGCGCCATTATGGGCAGGCCGTCCGCTAGCCGCCGAGATGTTTTTCGCGGTATTCAACGAGAATGACGCCTGTACAATATGGAGCAGGTTCTTATTTTCAAAATCGAGCGAATCGTTAATATGGACTGCGCAGCCGATAACCCGCGCAACTGATGCGCGCTATGATGGGTCGTCATCGGATGGGATGGGGGGGCATTTCCGTGAAGCTGCAGACATCGTTCAAGAGGGAGGCACTGCCTGCCGACCTCACCCGCCTAGAGCAAGCGCTCTTCCAGCCGGACGGCGGCGAGGACTACAGTCAGTCGGTGGCACCTGTCTACGAGCCCTTCCGACTCATGGACCGCAAGATCATCCTCAGCGACGAGACCCTGGGCGCCATTTCGCGCTTCGAGATGATCGCCTCCCGATGCGACTGTCTCATCGGCACATCGCCCTTCCGAGCGTCGCTCTCCCGCGCGCTCGCCCGTATGGACGGCATGTTCGTCACCCTCCTCAATGGCGGCCGCGCCGACTACCGGCTGTGCTGCTGCCTCGACTTTCTGCAGAACAGCGGAGGCATGGCTGAGGGAAACGTGCCGGAACGGGCGCGCACGGTCGCCCTCGGCATCAACGATGACGACCGCGACGCGATGGCGGCCTCGCTGTGCGCCCACCGCATGGAGACCCTCGCGCTCAAATCGCTGCGCGGCGCCATGCCCGACCCCATCACCCCCGGCCATATTCTCGCCCTGCAGCACGCCATCAGCCTGACCTTCCATCCGGGCGTGCCCGCCGGTCTGCGCAACTGGATGCCCGACCAACGCCGCGACGGAGCGGACGGAGCCTACCTACCGACCGCCCTCCCCCCTGGAGCTGCCGGCCTACCTGCAGGATCTGGTGGCCTTCTTAAACGAGTCGAAGTTGGGGCCGTCGGCCAAGGTGGCGCTCATGTACTATCAGTTGGAAGCCACCAAGATGTTTCCCGTGGACAACGATCAGATCAGCCGCGCGCTCATCGTGGGCATCTGGCGACAAGCCGGACTCATCAAGCATATCATGCCGCCCATTGCCATCACTCCGGCGCTCGCGCGGCGCGCCCATGCCGAAGTGCTGCAACCCTACCGGTTCGGCAACGACATGAGCGAAATGCAGATGGTAGACGACTGGGTGTACCACACCGCGCGCGCCTCCCAGAACGCCTTCGAGGTGGAGCAGCTCGCCTACACGCTGGCCAACCAGATGGTGGAGCGCTGGGAGCAGATTTTGGCCGCAAACGGCTCACGGGCCACCGACACGGTGCATCGCCTGCTCATCGCACTCGTCGGAAGCCCCGTCTTCTCGGTCTCCACTCTCGCTGCGGACATCGGCGCGAGCTTCCCCACTGTAGCCAAAATCACCGGCGCTTTGGAGAAGGCCGGAATCGTAGTCCAGATGAGCCGCGGGCGCCGCAATAAGGTGTACGAGTGCCCCGAGGCCGTAAATCTGTTCCAGCTCATCATCGACGAGCTGACCTAGAGGAGAAGCCGCCGGCAAACGCACCGTCTTCACGGCCCTCCACGAGAAACGGCCCGGGATATCCCGGGCCGCGTCCGCAAAATCAGAGTCTACTCCGCGAGCTTCAAGGCCTGGTCGAGCTTCTGGCTGATGACCTTGGTCACGCCGTCGCCCTGCATTGACACGCCGAACAGGGTGTCGGCCATCTCCATGGTGCGGCGCTGGTGCGTGATCATGATGAGCTGGGTGTCCTCGCGCAGGCTGTTGATGTAGGCGGCCAGGCGGCGCAGGTTCGTGTCGTCGAGGGCCGCCTCCACCTCGTCCAGGATGTAGAACGGGGTCGAGCGCGTGCGGTACACCGCGAACAGGAGCGCCAGCGCCGTGAGCGACTTCTCGCCGCCGGAGAGCAGCATCATCTTCGCGATGCGCTTGCCCTTGGGCTGAGCGTTCACCTCCACGCCGGTGTTCTCCAGATCGTCCGGATCCACGAGCGACAGGTTCGCCTTGCCGCCGGGGAACAGCGTGGCGAAGATTTCCTGGAAGCTCGCGTCCACCGTCTCGTAGGTGCGGATGAAGTCGTCCTTCATGCGCTGGCCGATGACGCGGTTGATCTTCGCGAGGGACTTGCGGGCCTGATCGAGGTCGTCCAGCTGGCCGGCCAGGTAGTCGTAGCGCACCTTCAGCGCATCGTACTCCTCGGCGGCGTCGGGGTTGATGGTGCCCAAGTTGGCGATGCGGCGGTTGATCTTGAACAGCTCGTCCTCCACCTCGGCCCGCCCCTCCAAGGGCGGTAGTGCCAGCGCCGCCTCCAGCGGCGTCTTGCAGTCCTGGGCGATGTGGTTCACCGCCGCCTCAACCTGCAGCTCCAGGCGGCCCTTCTGCACCCGGGCCTCGCTCAAGCGCTCGGTCACGGCGTCGAAAGCCGCGTGGGCCTCGTGGGCGCGCCCTCGCGCCTCGGTCACCGACGCGTGCAGGCCCGTAGAGGAATCCTGGGCTGCGGCGGTCTGCTCCTCCAGGGTGCGCGTCCAGCGCTGCGCGGCGGCCACCAGCTCGTCGAACAAGGCGAGCAGCGGCTCCAGGCGCGCGGCGGACACCGTCTTCACCTGCAGAAGGGAAGCCGCCTCGGCCGAAGCGACGGCAAGCGATTCCAGGTCGCGGGCGCGGGCATCGCGCACGCGCTCGGCGTAGGTCACCCGCTCCACGAGCGTGGCGGCGGCGAGTTTCGCCTCGGAAAGAGCGTCGGAGGTGCGATGGGCCTCGCGCCGCAGAGGCGCAAGCTCCTCCTGAAGCGCCGCTGTGCGCTCCTTGGCCGCAGCCATCTTCCCCTCCAGCTCGGCAATCTGGGCCTCGAATGATTCCACGTTGGGGCGGGCCTTGGAGATGACCGCCTCGGCCTCGGCGCGCTGGCGCTCCACGCCTTCCAGCTCGCGCCGGCAGGCCGTCAGCTTCTCGGCCGCCGCATCGGCAGCGGCGCGGGCGGCCTCGGCGCGGCCGCGCAGGGCCGCGAGCGACTGAGAGAGCTCCAAGCTGGTAGCCTGGGCATGGCGCAGGGCCTCCTCGGCCAGACGGTGGGCCTCCTCGGCCTTGGCCACGGCCTCCTCGGCGGTCTTAAGCTGGACGCGCAGGCTCTCCAGGCGGCGGTGCCGGGCCAAAGCGCCCGTGCCCTCGTCCACCACCGAGCCGCCCACCGACACCTTGCCGGAGGGCCAGACCACCGATCCGTCGCCGGTCACGAAGCGCAGGGCCAGCGTGTCGGAGGTGTGGGCCGCAAGCGCCGTATCCAGGCTCGGGCACACCACCACATCGCCCAGAAGCGCCTCCACCGCCGCCCGGTCTGCCTCGGGAAAGGAGAGCTTGGTGACAAGCGGGGTGCCCTCGGTGCCAGCCGGGGCGCGCCAGCCCTCGGCCCGGGCACCCGGACGCTGGGCATCGTCGCGCAGCAGGAAGGCCACCTCGCCCTCGGCGCCGGCCTCGGCCAACCGGGCCGCCACGGCCTCCACCACGGCCGCGTCCTCAACGAGCAGCGTGGTCACATCGGCGCCGAGCAGCGTCTCCACAAGCCCCTCGAAGCCCGGTGCTGCCTGGACGACGTGGGAGAGCGGCTCGCCGATACCCGCCACCTCGTGGCCGTGCTCCACAAGCCACGCCCGAGCCTCGCCGGCCGAGGCGGCACTCGTGCGCTCCACCTCCTCGAGCGTGGAGATCTCCACCGTGAGCGCGCGGTGGGTGTCCCGCGCCTCGTCGAGGGCGGCCCGGGCCGCGTCGCGCGACTGCACGGCGGCGCCGACAGCCTGACGAGCCGCCGATTCGTCGGCCACGAGTGCGGAGAGCGCCCCGTCGGCCTCGGTTGCGACGGCAGCGGCCTCCTCGGCCTCGGCCTGCACGCGGGAGAGCTCCAGGGAAAGTTCGGCGGCGTGGCTCTCGATCACCTGCACGTGGGCCAAACCGTGGGTGAGGGCCTCGGTGTTCTCGGCGTGCTTGCGCCGGGCCACCTCGATGGCCCCGGACATCTTCTCGTTGTCCTTCGCGATGGCCGACAGCTCCCGCTCGAGCGTCCCGCGGCGGCTGCCCAGATCGCGGTAGACGCAGTCCAGGTCCGACACCTTCTTCTCGGCCGCCTCGCGCTCGCCGGCGGCCTCGTCGAACAGCGCCGTGGCGCGGGCCAGCTCGGCGGCGGCCTCGTCGGCCTTCACGCGGTTCGCCTCCTGGGAAAGCTCCAGCTCGGCGGCGCGGGCCAGCGCCGCGCGCCGCCGTTCGCGCAGCATCATGGTGGTGGAATCGAAGCGCTCCACAGCCGCAGCCGCCGCCCGGTGGCGCCGCGACAGATCGCCGGCGTCCAAGGTCTCCTGGCGCATGCGCTCCTGCAGGGCCTCCACCTCAGCCTCAGCCGCCTCGATGGCTCCTCGGCGCTCTTCCATCTGCGCCGCCAGCTCCGCCTCGCGAGCCTGGGCGGCATCCCACTGGCCCTGGAGCTGCCGCAGGTCGTCCACGGCGATGCGCAGCGACAGATCGGCCTGCTGCACCGCCAGCTCCTGGTAGGTGCGGGCCTTCTTCGCCTTGCGCTCCAAAGGTCCCAGCTGCCGGGCCACCTCCCCCACCACGTCGCGGGCCCGCAGGAGGTGCTGGTCCATATTGGCCAGCTTGCGCTCGCTCTTGGCCTTGCGCTGCTTGTGCTTGAGCACGCCTGCGGCCTCCTCGATGAGCGCGCGGCGGTCCTCCGGCTTGCTCTGGAGGATGGAATCGAGCGACCCCTGGGAGATAATGGAATGGGTGCCGGTGCCCAGGCCCGAGTCGTGCAGGATGTCCAGCACATCCATGCGCCGGGCCACGGTGCCGTTGATGAGGTACTCGCTCTCGCCGTTGCGGTACATGCGCCGGGTGATGGCCACCTCGTCGTAGTCCACCGGCAGCGTGCCGTCGGAGTTGTCCAGCACGAGATCCACCTCGGCCAGGCCCGCCCCGCCGCGCCCCGAGGAGCCGGCGAAGATAACGTCTTCCATAGCCTGGCCGCGCAGGTTCTTGGCGTTGCGCTCGCCGAGTACCCACAGAACGGCATCGGAGATGTTCGACTTGCCGGAGCCGTTGGGGCCCACGATGGCCGTGATGCCCGGCTCCATGGACAGCACGCTGCGGTCGGCGAAGGACTTGAAGCCCTTCAGAACGAGTGATTTCAGATACATGGGCGCCTAGTCCTGCTTCCTCTTGGCGGCGCGGCTCGCGGCCTTCTCCTCGGCCCGGGCGGCCTTCTCGGCGGCGCGGGCGGCCACCTTGGCCGCCTTCTCCTCGGCCCGGGCCGCCTTCTCGGCGGCGGCCTTCTCGGCGCGCTCGGCCTGCTGCTCGCCCGTCAGCCCAATGCCGAAGAACTCCGAGAGCCGGGCCAAGGTGGATTTGGCCGCCTGGCTCTCGGCTTCCTTCTTCGTGCGGCCCACGCCCTGGGCAAGGCCCTTGTCACCGGCGTACACCTGGGCGACGAAGGTGCGGTCGTGGGGCGGCCCTTGGGTCTCCACGAGCCTGTAGGTGGGGGTGATGCCGCCCTCCTGGAGCTTCTCCTGCAGGGCGCTCTTGGGGTTCTCCGGCTCGCGGGCCAGGGACAGCGACATCTTCGGAATGAGCGTACGCTCCACAAAGGCGCCGGCCACATCCACGCCGCCGTCGAGGTACAGGGCGGCCACCACGGCCTCGTAGACGTTCTCCAGCGCCGAGTGCAGGCCGCGCCGGCCGGTGCCGGTCTCCGAGGAGCCGAACACGATGATGTCAGCGAAGCCGAGCTTCTCGGCCACCCCGGACAGGCTCGCCCCGGACACGAGGGCCACCTTGATGCGCGTGAGGCCCCCCTCGTCCAGATCGGGGAAACGGTGGAAGGCCTCGTTGGCCACGAGCGCCCCCAGAATGGAATCGCCGAGGAACTCGAGGCGCTCGTAGGAGAACTTCACCGAGCGCCCCTCGGTGGCGGAAGGATGGGTGATGGCGGACAGGAGGTACTGGGTGTTGTCGAACTCGTACCCCAGGATCTCCTGGGCCCGGGCCAACTTGGTCTGCTGCTCGTCGGTCAGGCTCATCGCGCATCCGAGGCCGCAGCCTCCCCTTCCCCGCCCGCAGGCGTCCCAGCAGCGGCAGCGGCGTCGGCAGCGGCAGTGTCGCCAACGGCCGGGGCAGTGCCATCGGCCGCGGCAGCGCCTTCGACTGCAACGGCTGCCTCTGCCGCCTTCTCCGCGCGACCCACGGTGGCAGCGATGACGCCGGCCACATCGGCCCGCACCGCAGCGGCGGCCACAGCGATGCCGTTCTTAATGGCGGTGGCGTTGGAGGATCCGTGGCCCACGATGACGGCCCCCTTCACGCCGAGCAGGGGCGCACCGCCGTAGGTGTCCGGCGAGAGCTTGACCTTGAGCGCGGAGAGGTTCCCCTTCACGAGCAGGGCCCCCAGCTTCGAGGGCAGCGAGCCCATAAGGGCGTCCTTCACGTACTTGAACAGGGTCTTTGCCGTGCCCTCGATGGTCTTCAGGCACACGTTGCCGGTAAATCCGTCGCAAACCACCACGTCGAAGGCACCGGCCATAAGATCGCCCCCCTCGCAATTGCCTGCGAACTGGGGCACCGAGGCGGCCAGCAGCCCGTGGGCCTTCTGGGCGAACTCGTTGCCCTTGGTGTCCTCCGAGCCGATGTTCAAAAGCCCCACCCGCGGGCTTTCCACCCCCATGATGGCCTCCATGTACACGGCGCCCATCTGGGCGAACTGCACGAGATACTCCGGCTTGCAGTCGGCGTTGGCCCCCACGTCGATGAGCAGGCAGGGGCGCTGGTAGGCCGGCAGCACCTGGCCCAGGGCCGGGCGCTTCACGCCCTTCACGCGGCCCACCACCAAGGTGGCGGCGGCCAGGCAGGCCCCGGTGGAGCCGGCGGAGAAGAAGCCGGCGGCCGCGCCCTCTTTCACGAGACGGCAGCCCACCACGATGGACGAGTCCTTCTTGGCGCGCACGGCATTGGCCGGGTGCTCGGCCATGGCGATGACCTCGGTGGCGACCACGGCGCTCACGCGATCGTGGGCGGCGGCGAAGGGTTCCACCTCCCCGGCGGGGCCCACGAGCACGAGGTGCAGGTCGGGATCGGCCTGGAGCGCCTGGGACGCGCCAGCGAGCACCACAGAGGGCCCGAGATCGCCCCCCATGACGTCCACGGCGATGGTTACAGATTCAGCCACGAATATACTCCTTGCTAAACGCGGACGTTGCGTCCCCGATCCTACCCGCGCAAGCCGTGGGCACGATCGGAGGCGCGGCGACCTATAGTCAAAAAGCCCCCTGGCAAACCAGGCTCTTTCAGCTTGGCATGCGAGGAGGCTTTGCCGACATCACGGAAGGGCGCAGGCACCTTCCGTGACCGTCAACAGCGTGAGAACTAATCGACTTCGATGACCTCGCGGTCGCGATAGAAGCCGCAGTTGCCGCACACGCGGTGGGGAAGCTTCACTTCGCCGCACTGCGGGCACACGGAACGGGCGGGCATCGAAATCTTGTCGTTGGTGCTGCGACGGGCATGGGTGCGGGCACGGCCCATTTTGCGCTTAGGTACTGCCATCTCGATTACTCCTTCTATAGCTGGAACGACAGGTGCCGTTCACAACCTCTTGTGTAAACGCACGATCTGGTATGTTATCAAACCCGCACCGCCGTCGCAAGGGGGAATATATCCCGATTTCGCCAACGGCACGGGTTTTCCAAATTCCCTAGATCACCAGCGTCGCAATGCGCAGCAGGAACAGGGCGGCGGCGATCCACATGACCCAGTGGACGTCCTTGGCGCGGCCCTGGCAGATGCGCACGACGACGAAGGCCAGAATGCCGAACATGATGCCGTTGGCGATGGAGTAGGTAAAGGGCATCATGATGATGGCCAAAAAGCCGCCGACGGCCCCGGCCGCATCCTCGGAGAAGTCCATCTTGGTGACCGAGGACATCATGAGCAGGCCCACCCACACGAGCGCCGGCATGGTGGCGAAGCTGGGGATGGCCAGAAAGATCGGCGAGAGCACCAGCGCCGCGATGAACAGCAGGCCGGTCACGAGGGCCGTGAGGCCCGTGCGGCCGCCCGCGGCCACGCCGGCGCTGCTCTCCACGTAGCTCGTCGTGGTGGAGGTGCCCACGCAGGCGCCCACCACGGTACCCACCGCATCAGCCATGAGGGCCTCCTTGGCCCGGGGCAGGCGCCCCTCCTTGTCGAGCAGCCCGCCCTTGCTGGCCACGCCGATGAGGGTGCCGGCCGTGTCGAACAGGTCGACGAACAGGAATGCGAACACGATGACCGCGAAGTCGACGATGTGGCTCAGGGCGAAGTCGAAGTCGAAGGCGAACAGATAGGGAGCCTGGAGGTTGATGCCCTCGGCGAAGCTCGGAATGAGCGAGTACGCGCCTGCGGCCGGATCCACCTCGTACCAGCCGATGAGCTGGGCGACGATGCCGAGCAGCCAAGTGCCGAGAATGCCCCACAGGATGTAGCCGGGCACCCGGTAGCTGTACATGACGGCCACGGCCACCAGGCCGATGACCGACAGGGCCACCTGAGGCGTGGCGAAGGAGCCCAAGTCGATCAGCGTAGAGGGGTTGTCCACCACGACCCCGGCATTGGCCAAGCCCACCAGGGCAATGAACAGGCCGATGCCGGCGGCGATGCCCATCTTCAGGTTCTCGGGCACATCATTCACGAGGGCCTCGCGGAACTTGCAGAGGGTGAGCAGAATGAAGATGATGCCCTCCACGAGCACGGCCGTCAGCGCGATGGTCCAGGGATCCTGGATGCCCTGCTCGGCCATGGGCACGCAGACCGAGTAGGCGAAGTAGGCATTCAGGCCCATGCCGCTGGCCAGGGCGATGGGGTAGTTCGCGTAGAAGGCCATGAACAGGGTGGCGAAGGCCGCCGAGATGGCTGTGGCCGTGAACACCGCCCCCGGCTCCATGCCCGATGCGGACAGGATGGAGGGGTTGACGGCCAGGATGTACACCATGGACAAGAAGGTGATGGTGCCGGCCATCGCTTCCGTTTTCACCGTGGTGCCGTGCTCCCTCAACTTGAAGGTGCGCTCGAAGAACTGCTCCATGGGCTCTCTTTCTCGCGGAAAAACACTACGGCGCTATTATGACGCAACGACGCGAAACGGCAAGGTAACAGCTTGCCTAAGCGTCGAACTTGAAGTCCTTCAAGGCCGCGAAGGGGTTGTCCTCCCCCACGGGGCCGTCGTCGCACTGGCAGGGCCCCTCGTTCAGATTCGCGCCGCAGCGGGGACACAGGCCCCGGCAGTCGTCGTCGCACAGGGGCACGAGGGGCAGCTCCAGCAGCAGCGCCTGCTCTACAAGAGGCACCAGGTCGATGGCATGGCTCTCGGAGAGCACCTCGAACTCGTCGCCCTCCAGATCCTCGGGAGCCTCGATGCGGTCGCCCGCAGCGAGGAAGTAGCCCTCGATATCGCCTTCCAGATCGTAGGGCACGTCCTCCAGGCAACGGGCGCAGCCCGTGAGCGCCCGGGCGCTGGCCTGCCCCATGACGAGCAGGGCCTCGCCGGTGTTGGTGACGTCCACGGCCCAGGACACCGGGCCGTCGAAGCGGTAGGTATCGGGGCCGGCGGCCAGCTCGGCCAGGGACAGCTCCCCCTCGAAGTGACGGCTCTCGGCAGTCTCGAACAGCTCATCGGGAATATGAATGATCGCGGGATTCTCGGTTCTCGCCATAGGGGCACCTTCCTTCCAAACAAAAGGGCGCACCTTCCCGGTGCGCCCCCGAAACTTCTGTGGACCTGCGGCTACCGCGCGTTGAGCGAGGTGGCGTTCAGGCGGTCGCGGCAGCGGCGCGTGTTGTTCAGCAGCGTATCGAGGCTCTGCTCGATATGGCCGAACACCTCATCGGCATAGTCCTCGGCGCCGGCGCGGGTCTGGCGCTCCAGCTCGCGGGCATCGGCCAGGATGGTATCGGCCTGCTGCTGGGAGATGCGCACGATCTCCTGCTCGCTGGCGATGGTGATGGCCTGGCTGCGGGCGTCCTCGATCATGCGATTGGCCTCCACCTCGGCATCGTCCAGAAGGCTCTGGCGCTCGCGCACGATCTGACGGGCCTGGGAGAACTCAGCGGGGAACAAATCGCGGATCTCGTCCATGATGTCGAAGGCAGCGGCAATGTCCACCTGGCGCAGGTTGCTCTTGCCGAAAACGGGCTTGGCGTCCTCGAGCAGAATCGAGAGCTCCTCGAGCAGCCCCAACACTCCGGTTTCGTCCATTGATGTTCCTTCCTGACTATGCCACGGCTCCGGCCAGCGCTTGCGCTCACGGCCTCTGCACGCAATCCATCCATGATGAGTTTTTCTATTCTAACATGATGGAGAAGCTATGTAATACAACGGTCACCCCGTGCACAAACGCTCCATGATGTGCTCCGACGGCCTTTTAGGCGTCCGCCGCCGCAATAGACTCCATGAGGTCGATGGCCGTGTCGCCGAAGCGGCGATGGGAGAAGACGCGCCAGCTCCGCTCGGCGGCCAGGGCCTCCACGGTATCGTCGTCGGCGCCGTCGTGCTCGTAGCTGACGATGGCGGCCGGGGCCAGAAGGCCCGCTTCCCGCAAACGGCCCATGAACCCGAGCACCTCAGAGGGAGCCAGGGCGTAGGGCGGATCCAGGAACACCAGGTCGAAGGGGCCGTCGGCCATCGGCATCGGCAGCCGCTTGAGCACGTCGCCGCGCACGAGGCGCGCCCGTTCGCGGCCGAGCCCCAAGGTGCGCAGGTTGCGCTCGATGACCGAGGCGGCCTCGCGGCCCTGCTCGCAGAAGACGGCCGCCGCGGCCCCGCGGGAGAGCGACTCCATTCCCAGGCCCCCCGAGCCGGCGAAGGCATCAAGCACCACCGCATCCTCGAAGCCGCCCCGGGCCGAGTTCAGGGCGCTCATGAGCGATTCCCGCACCCGGTCCGTCGTCGGACGCGTGCCCTGGCCCTTGGGCGCCTCCAGCCGCCGCCCCCGAAATTCCCCCGCAATAATGCGCATGTTCAGCCTCCTGCCACCACTTCCCCGGAAAACGCGATGCGCACTTCCCGGGCGAGGGCCCGGTGGTCGGGCTCCTCCAAGTTGGGATCGATATCCAGCAGGGCCGCCGCGTCGGCGTGGGCCGCCTCGATGATGGCGCCGTCCCGCATGATGTTCACGAGCTTGAGCCCGCTGGCTCCGTGCTGGCGGTTGCCGAGGATGTCGCCCTCGCGGCGCAGGGACAGGTCGAAGGCGGCCAGCTCGAAGCCGTCATCGGTGGTCTCCATGGCCGCCAGGCGCGCGAGGGACTCCTCCCGGGTGGAGGCGGAGACGAGGAACACCTCGGCCGCCTTGGTGCCGCGGCCCACGCGGCCCCGCAGCTGGTGGAGCTGGGCCAGGCCGAAGCGATCGGCATCCTGTACGATCATCACCGTGGCGTTGGGCACGTCCACGCCCACCTCGATGACCGTGGTGGCCACGAGCACGTCCACCGCCCCGTCGCGGAACCGCTCCATCACCTCCCGCTTCGCCTCGGTGCCCATGGCGCCGTGGAGCAGGGCCACGGTGAAATCGGGGAAGGTGGTCTTCTGGAGCACCTCGGCCTCCCGGGTGGCGGCGGTCACATCGTCGTCGGCGAAGTCGGCCTCCCCCTCGATGGCCACGGCCGGATGGTACTCCTCCCCCGCCGCATCGGCGTCGGGCCTTTTGCCGGCGGCCTTCCCGTCGCGCTCCTCGGTGCCCTTGCCCACGAGCGGGCACACCACGTAGACCTGCTCGCCCCGCTCCAGGGCCGCCCGGGCCGCGTCCAGCGCCTCGCCCTGGAGCTCCCGCGGCAGCACGCGGGTGGTGCGCAAGACGGCGTCGTGGGGCCGGTGCTTGATGTAGGACAGGGTGAGATTGCCGTAGAGGGCCAGGGCCAACGTGCGCGGGATGGGGGTGGCCGTGAGGTAGAGGGCATCGGGGGCCTCCCCCTTGGCCAACAGTTTCGCCCTCTGGTCCACGCCGAAGCGCTGCTGCTCGTCGATGACGGCCAGGGACAGCCGGGCCGGCCGCACGTCGTCGGACAGCAGGGCGTGGGTGCCGATGAGCACATCAAGCTCGCCGGCGGCGAAGCGCTCGGTGATGGAGGCGCGTTCCGGGGCCGCAGTCGAGCCCGTGAGCAGGGCGCAACCCACGCCCGCTGCCTCGAGGAGGGCGCCGAGCCCCTCGGCATGCTGGCGGGCCAGCACCTCGGTGGGAGCCAGGAGCATGGCCTGGCAGCCGCTGTCGGCGGCTGCGGCCAGGGCGAAGCCGGCCACGACGGTCTTGCCCGTGCCCACGTCGCCCAGAAGCATATGGTTGGCCGCCGTCGGCGCGGCGAGCACCCCCAAGATATCGTCCCGCGCCCGTTCCTGCTCGCCGGTGAGGACGAAGGGCAGCGCCCCGGCAAAGGCCGCCACACGGGGACCGTCCACGATATGGGCCACGGCCTCGCGGTCCCGGGCTCGCTCGGCCCCCTCCTGCATGAGGAAGAGCTCCAGATACAGCAGCTCCTCGTAGACGAGCCGGCGCCGGGCCTCGTCGG
The DNA here is from genome assembly GCF_041223505.1 of Adlercreutzia muris. Lineage (NCBI taxonomy): Bacteria > Bacillati > Actinomycetota > Coriobacteriia > Eggerthellales > Eggerthellaceae > Adlercreutzia > Adlercreutzia muris. Next base: position 160,545 of record NZ_JBCLQK010000006.1, on the reverse strand, counting down.
CCTCGGCCGGCGTGGCCGGGAAATGGATGGCGGCCAGGGCGGCCTGCCGCCCCATGAGGCGATAGCGCAGGCGCAGCCCCAGAGGCAGCGGGTCGAAGACGCCCCGGATCTCCTCCAGGCCGTTGGCCACGATGCGGCGCACCCACGCGGCCGAAAGCTTCTCGGTGGCCGGGTGCACCGGCACCACGGTGCCGGTCAGGGCCGGCCCCTCCCCTCCCCCGATCACCTCGATGAAGGGGTTGGTCATGCGCTTGTAGCCGTAGTCGAAGGTCACCTTGCCCGATACGGCCACCGCATCCCCGGCCTTGATCTGGTCCATGAGCCACGGCTGGCGAAAAGCAGTCACCACAATGATACCCGTGCCGTCCACCAGGGCAATCTCCACGAGCTTCAGGTTGTAACGGGGCTTCTTCAGCTTGATCTCGTGCACGGTGCCGCGAATGGTGCACGTCTCGCCGATACGGGCGCTCGCGCAGCTCTCCACGCTCGACAAGTCGATATAGGATCGGGGGAAGTGGGTCACCAGATCGCGCACCGTGCGAATACCTAGCTTCTCTAAGGCCTTCGCCCGGGCAGGACTGACCAAACGGACCCGATTGACGGGCCCGTCCAACGCCAGCGTTGCTTTTTCACGGTCGATGGGCAAATCCATTCCCCTTTTTTCGTTTTGCCGAAGGGACGCGCCCGAGAAAATCAGCGAGGTTTCGACAGGTGCCTGGCATTGCGTTGAAAAGCGGCTGAGCGCACTTCGTTGCGCGAGGGCAAGCCTTGAAGCGCAAGGCCGGGTACCTGTCGGAACCGCAGCGTCAAGGTCGAATAAAACGAGAGCTCTATTCGACAGAAAAGACAATCGGGTACAAAGGCTGCTCGCCGCGCTGGGCGTCCACCTCCAGATCTTCGTAGGCCTCTTCCACGGATTCGACCAGGGCCTCCAGATCCTCGTCGGAATAGCCCTCGCCGGCCAGGATGGTGCAGGTGTCGGCCTCATCGGCCTCCATCTTTTCCAGCAGGGTGAGCACCGCTCCCTCGATGGTGGAGTCCACGGCCTCGATGGAGCCGTCGGCAATGCCGATGACGTCGCCCTCGGCAATGGGGTTGCCCGCGGCATCCTTGGAGTCGCGGGTGGCCCAGGTGACCTCGCCGGTCTTCACCGCGGCGGCCGCTGCGGCCATCTCTTCCACGTTGGTCTCGAGGGAGGCGTCCTGGTCGACGCAGAACAGGGCCGAGAAGGCCTGGGGCACCGACTTGGTGGGCACCACGGCGCAGGGGGTATCGGACAGCTCGGCGGCGGAGTTCGCGGCCATGATGATGTTGGAGTTGTTCGGCAAGATGATGACGGCCTCGGCGTTCACGGCGCCGACGGCGTCCAGCAGGTCCTTGGTGGAGGGGTTCATGGTCTGACCGCCCGAGACGACCACATCGACCCCGAGGCTCCTCAGAATAGCGGCGTTGCCCTCGCCGGCGGCCACGGCCACAAAGCCCACGGGCCTGCGCTCGGCCTCCTCCTCGGCGGCCAGCTTCTCGGTACGCTCGGCGGACTGCATCTGCATGTTGTGGATGAACACCTCGGAGATCTGGCCGTGGTTCAGGAAGTAGGCCAGCACCTTGTCCGGGTGGTCGGAGTGCACGTGCACCTTGAACTTCGGCACGTCGCCCACGCACAGCTCGCAGTCGCCCATGGTGCCGAGGAATTCCAAGGCCGCCTCGCGATCGAGGCTGTCGGAGTCCACGAGGAACTCGTTGCAGTAGCGGTACTGGGAGCCCTCCCAATCGTTCACCTGCTCGATCTCCACCTTCGGGTGGGCCCCGCGGGCGAAGGACAGCTCGTCGACCATGGTGCCCGCCCGCCCCAACAGAGCGGCGGCGAAGGCGTCGAAGAGGATGGCCAGGCCGAAGCCGCCGGCATCCACCACGCCGTGCTCCTTGAGCACGGGCAGCAGGTCGGGAGTGCGCTGCACCGAGGCATAGGCCTCGGCCACAATGGCATCGAGGGCGGCATCGGTCTCCAGCTCCTCCTCGGCGGCGTTCTTGGCCGCGGCGGCCGCATCGCGCAGCACCGTGAGGATGGTGCCCTCCACCGGCTTGCGCACGGCCTGGAAGGCCACCTCCACAGCCTTGGCGAAGGCGGCGGCCACGGTAGCGGCGTTGAAGGCCTCGGCTCCTTGGGCGCCCTCGCACAGGCCGCGCAGGATCTGAGAGGTGATGACGCCGGAATTGCCGCGGGCCCCCATGAGGGCGCCGGTGGTGATGGCCTTGCGGATCTCGGCGCCCGTGGCGCCGATGGGCAGGCTGGCGGCATTGGACACGACGCTCTGGATGGTGAGCGACATGTTGGTGCCGGTGTCGCCGTCGGGCACGGGGAACACGTTGAGGCGGTTGACCTCTTCCTTGCGCTCCTCGAGGGACTTGGCGGCGGCGGCCACGGCGTTCAAGATGTTATTGGAAGAATAGGTAGTAGACATGAGAGGTTGTTTCTCCTTCATGAGGGCGGCGCGGTGGAACGGACGGTTCCCGGCACCCAGCTCGACGGGGCCTAGCGGCGCACCTTGACATCCATGACGTGCACGTCCACGCCAGCCAGCGGCACCCGTGCGTACTCCTTGAGCGCGAAGCTGACCTGGTCGATCAGGTTGCGCGACACCGTGGCGATGTTGGTGCCGTACTCCACGATGATGTAGAGGTCCACGTGCACGCCCTCGTCGAGGCTGTTCACCACCACCCCGCGGCGCAGGCGGCTGGCGGGCAGAATCTTGGCGATGCCGTCGGCGGCGTTGGGGGCGCACACGCCCACTACGCCGTAGCACTCCATGGCGGCATTGCCGACCAGATCGGCGAGCACATCGTTGGCGACGTGCAGATTGCCGGAAATCGCAGAACTCATGGGAGGCGTCCTTTCCTCTGAGTTATTCCTGAGCTTAACGGGAAAAGTATAGCGCATGGAAGATGGCGCGAAGGTTACCCGCGGTTGACCGTCGGGCATAATCCACAAACCTGGGGCCCAAACGGAAAAAGCCCGCAAGACGGGCTTTGCACGGGATCTTCGCAGGCAAGACGCGAAAAGCCCGCGAGGCGGGCTTTCGAGCTTCGAGCACTTCGGGAAGAGAGCTTAAGCGCGCTCGACCTTTCCGGCCTTCATGCAGGAGGTGCACACGTTGGCGCGGCGGACATGGCCCTTCGCGTCGCGGATGGTGATCTTCTGGATGTTCGGACGGAACATGCGGTTGCTCACACGATGGGAGTGGCTGATGCTACGACCAGCGACGGGGTGCTTACCGCAAACTTCGCAAACCTTCGACATTGCTATCAACTCCGTTAAACCAAATTACTTGTTTAAGACACAGCCTTGTTAATATACCACAGCCCTACCGGCTGTTACAAGAGAAATTTACGCGATCACCAAAAGGCGCTTGCACGCAGGGCAGATGCCGAGCGGCGCCTGGCTGCGCAGGTCGATGAGGCGGCCGCTCTCGATGGGCATGCGGCACACACCGCAGCGGCTGTCATCGAGCACGCCGATGGCCACGCCGCCGGAACGGGCAACGATGCGATCGTAAGCGCGGGCCAGATCGTCGTCCACCTTGGCCTCCACCGGGCCGCGGGCCGCCTCCAGCTTGGCGATGGCCAGCTTCAGCTCGCCCCCCTGCTTCTGGAAGGAGTCGATGGCCTGCTGCTCCTTGGCGCTTATCTCCTCGACGGCCAAGGCGATCTGGGCCTCCATGGCGCCGATCTTGTCGAGCTCGGCCTGGATGGCAGCGCGATCCTCGGCAATGGTGCCGCGCCGGCGCACGATGCCGGCCAGCTCCTTGGTACGGGCCTCCACGTTGCGGAAGTCGCCGTGGGCCGCGTCGATGGCCGCCTGGACGCCGGCCTCCTTCTTGGCCAGGGAGGCATCCTCGTCGTCGATGCGGGTGACCCTCTTCATGGTGGCCCGCTTCAGCTCGGCCACCTTCTCGCCCTTGGCCTGGATCTCGGCCTTCTTGTCGCGGGCGGCCATGATGATGGCCCGCTGGGGAAGCTCGTCGAGTTCCTTGGTGAGGCGCATGATCTCCAGATCGATGCGCTGCAACTCGAACAGGCCCTCGATATCTTCCCGTGTGGCGTCCATGGCACGTCTCCTTCGTCGTCCGGTGAATGTACCCATGATAGGCGAAAACCCCCTCCGTGGGAGGGGGCGACGGAAAAATTCTATGGAGTTCGGCGAGCTGCTAGACGCGCACGGCCTCGGGATACCACCAATTCTCGGACTGGTCGATGAGAACGATGGCGTGATCAGGCACGCCGGCCCGGTCAAGGGCCTCGGCGAGCACCGCCACGAGGGGCAGCTCGCTGGCATCGTGGCCCAGCTCGATGACGGCGAGCCCCGCTTGAGAGAGCTCCAGAGCGGCGTGGTACTTCATCTCGCCGCAGACGATGGCGTCGGCGCCGGCCGCCAGGGCCGCAGCCCCCGTGTCGCCCGCCGAGCCGGTGCAGGTGACCGCCCGGCGCACCGGCGCGGCGCCGTCGCCCCACACCCGTGGGGCGCGGCCGAACACCGCCGTGCAGCGGGCCGCAAGGCGCCCCAGAGTCTCCGGAGCCTCCCCGTTGGCGGGCACCTCGCAGATCTGGCCGTAGCCGGCCCGGCGCGACGCGCCCGCAGGCTCGGCTACCTTCCCCGTGAACTTCAGGCCCAGCATGCCCGGCAGCACCCGGGCGGCCTGGGGGCTCACGTCCAAGGCCGTATGGAAGTCCATGAGGGCCACCTGGTGGCGGATGGCCGCCCACACCCCGGCCCCGGGGCTTGCCGCCACGGAAGGCTCGGGAGCGAAGGCGTCGGGGGCGGCGAGGAAGGCCGGGTGATGGGTGACGAGCACGTTGGCCCCCGCCGCAGCCGCCTCCTCGATGGCCCGCACCGTGGGATCGAGGGCCACGGCCACCCGGGCCACGGGCAGGGCCCGCTCCCCCACGAGCAGCCCCGTGCGGTCCCAGCCCTCGGCGTCCTCGGCGGGAAACTCCTTCAGGAGCGCCTTCTCCAGGGCGCCCACGGTCATTGAGAACGACTTGCGCGCCAGCTCGGCCGAGCCGCGGCGGGACAGGGCGTCCCGCTTCATCGGAGCGCTGCCGCGCTCCCCCTTGTTGAACAGACCCATAGCGATCAGCTTCCTTCGTCGTCGTCACCGGCGCCCACAGCGCCGATTTCCTCATTCGATGGTAATACTTCGGCGGTCCCCCGTGGCTGTCGGGACGGTAACGCTTCTATAGCCCGCCTCGTACATGAGGTCGTAGGCACGGCGGATGTCGCGGGCCACGTTGGCCGGATCGTGGGAGTCGCAGCCCACGGTACAGGGCACGCCGGCCCGGCGAAACGCCGCCAGCAGGGCCGGGGCCGGGAACATCTCGGCGCAGGCGTAATAGGCCCCCGACGTGTTCACCTCCACCATGCGCTCGCCGGCCCGGGCCGCCTCGGCCATGGCCTCGTAGAAGGGCCCCAGATCGAAGGTCGGGTAGAAGCCGAACTTCTTCGCCAGATCGGGATGGCTCATGGCGTCGTAGGGGTTCGTTCGATTCGCGGCAGCCTCGCACCACAGCTCGCCGTAGCGCCGCCAGATGGCATCGGGGGCGCCGGGCTCTTCCCAGCGGGAGCGCTGGGCCGGGTCGTCGAAGGCCCAGCCGTCGATGAAGTGCACGCTGCCGAGTTTGAAGACGAAGGGAGCCAGGGCCGCCTCGTCCAAGGCGCGGTCCTCCAAATCCCCCAGGTAATCCATCTCGGTGCCCACGATGAACTCCACCGAGGGATGGGCGGCGCGGGCGGCCTCGATCTCGGCCAAGTAGCGCGGCAGGTTCTCCTCGGTCATGGAGAGGTAGCGGTCGGGATCGAAGACGCCCGACAGCGGGAAGTGCTCGGTGAAGGCAAGCGTGGTCAGGCCGGCGGCAGCTGCGGCGTCGGCATATTCCGCCACAGAACCGGCACCGTGGCCGGAGTACACGCAGTGGCAGTGGGTGTTGACGAGTTCCATAGGGCTCCTTACCAGTTCAGAACTTTTTGGGCAGCCTTCGCAAAGGCGTCGATGTCCGCCTCGGTGGTGTAGCGGCCCATGGAGATGCGCAGGGCGTTGTAGACCTCGTCCCCGCCGATGCCCATGGCCTTGAGCACGTGGCTCGGCTCCAGGGAATGGGACGAGCAGGCGCTGCCGCCGGCCACGCAGAAGCCGAGCTGATCGAAGCGCAGCACCATGGTCTCGCTCTCCCACTCGTCGGCCAGCACGTGCACGATGTTGGGGAGGAAGTCGCGGCTGCCCGGGTCCACCTCCACCGTGGCCTGGAAGCCGCCCAAGCCCCCGAGGGCCCCGTACAGCTTGTCGCGCAGAGCCCGCAGGCGCGCCGATTCGTCCTCCTCGCGGGCCGCGGCCGCCTCGCAGGCCGCCGCGAAGCCGACGATGCCGGCCACATTCTGAGTGCCGCTGCGCCGGCCGCCCTCCTGACCGCCGCCGAGGAGGAACGGGGCAAAGGGGGTGCGGGCCTTCAAGTACAGGGCGCCCACCCCCTTCGGGCCGCCGATCTTGTGGGCCGAGAATGAGGCGGCGTCCACGGCCAGGGCCTCCAGGTCGAGCGGCATCTTCCCCAGGGCCTGCACGGCGTCGGTGTGGAAGAGGGCGCCGGCCCCGTGGGCCAGGGCTGCCAGCTCGGCGATGGGTTGGATGGAGCCCACCTCCGAGTTGGCCGCCTGCACCGACACGAGCACCGTGTCGGGAGTGAGGGCCTCTTCCAGGACGCGGGCTTCGATGAAGCCCTGGCGGTTGGGGCGCAGGTAGGTGACGCGCACGCCCTCGGACTCTAGACGGCGGCAGGGGGCGAGCACTGCGTCGTGCTCGATGGCCGAGGTTATCACATGAACCGGACGACCGCCCTGGCCGGCCAGGCACCGCTGGTCGCGGGCGGCGGCCACGAGCCCCGCGATGGCCGCGTCGTCGGCCTCGGTGGCCCCGGAGGTGAAGACGATCTCATCGGGGCGGCGGGCGCCGAGGGCGCGGGCCAGACGGCGCCGGGCCCCTTCCATGGCATCGAAGGCCGCCCGGCCCGCGCCGTAGAGGGCGTTGGCATTGGCCCCGGCTGGCAGGTTTGCCGGCCCCGGCATCCAGAAGGGCTCCATGGCCCGGGCCGCCTCCTCGCCGAGAGGAGCCGTGGCGGCGTAGTCGAGGTAGACGGGGAACTCGGTGGCGTTGTCCATGGCCCTACGCCTCCGCGCCGCCGGCCAGGGCGGTCAGGCGCGCAACATCGGCCGCCGCCTGCACCGTTTGCAGGGCGGCGGCCGGGTCGGCGGCCTTGAACACGGCGTTGCCGCACACGAGCACGTCGGCGCCGGCCGCGGCCACAAGTGGGGCGGTAACCTCGCCGATGCCGCCGTCCACCTGGATGAGCATGGCCTCGTTGCCCGCCGCCCGCGCGAGCGCGGCCGCCTCGGCCACCCTCCGGTCGCTGCCGGCGATATAGCTCTGGCCCGAGAAGCCCGGCTCCACGGACATGACGAGCGCCATATCCAAGTCGGCGATGACCGGCGCCAAGGCAGACACCGGGGTCTTGGGCTTAAGGGCCACGGCGGCCTTGCATCCGGCCTCGTGGATCATGGCCACGGCACGCACGAGCTCCTCTTCGGTGAGCACTTCGGCGTGCACGTTCACCAGATCGGCCCCGGCCTCGATGAACCAGGGGATCTCGGTCAGGGGGTTGTCGATCATGAGGTGCACGTCGCAGACGAGCGAGGTGGCGGCCTTGAGCTGCTTCAGCAGCGGCACCCCCATGGTCAGGTTGGGAACGAAGTGGCCGTCCATGACGTCGATATGGACGAAGGCCGCGCCGGCCTGCTCGATCATGGCGATGTCGTCGGCCAAGTGCATGAAGTCGGCCGACAAGATGGACGGGGCGATTTTCACCGGTTGGTACATGATGCGCATCCTCATCTCGCGAAGTTCCAGTGACGCTATTTTAGCGCACGGGGCCCCGCGCGGCAGCGTATAATGACCTCCAGCGGCAAACCTGCACCCCAAGAGCGAGGAGCACCCTTGGCCTGCGATGAGCGCACCTTCTTCACCTACCCTACCGCCTTCGGCCCGGTGACCATCGGCGCCGATGGGCAGGCCGTCACCGCTGTCGTTCTCGGCGAGGTGGCACTGCCCGGCACGGGCCGTGCCACCGCGATCACCACCGAGGCGGCCAACCAGGTCATGGAGTACCTCGCCGGCAAGCGCACCGCCTTCACCGCAGCCTGCGCGCCCGAGGGAACCGATTTCCAGCTCCGGGTATGGCAAGCGGTGGCGAACATCCCCTACGGCCAGACGCGCACCGCCCGCGAGATCGCCGCGACCATCGACGCGGCAGAGGCCTACCGCGCCGTGGGCGCCGCCGTGAGGAAGAGCCCGCTGGCCATCCTCATTCCCGCCCATCGCGTCGTCAGCGCCACGGGCAAGCCCACCGGCCCCGTGGAGAGCGCCCTGCTGAACCTGGAACAGCAAAATTCACGGTAGCGCCCTACTTCCCCATCGCCTCGTCCTGCAGCGCGTCCAGCTTCGCCATGCACTCGTCCACCGAGGCACCGGCCAGAAGGTCGCGCACGATAAGGCACACGTTGCCCCACTGCTCTACGTCCATGCCGGCGTTGGAGGCCAGCACGTAGGTGTCGGCCTGCACCAGATCGTTCAGGGGCCGCAGCGGCTCCACGCAATCTACGGCCACGTTCTTCGACGGCGAGATGACGCGGTTGGTCTCGGCGTACAGCTGCAGCGCCTCATCGGACAAGATCACATCCATCACCGCCAGCGCATCATCGCGATGCTCGGCCTCCGCGCTCACCCCGTAACCGGTCATGGACAGCACGGGCATCGGCCCGCGCTCGCTCGGAAAGCCGACCACCTCCATGGTGAAGGAGGGATTGCCGTAGGCGGTGTCGGTGTTCGCCGCGCCCCAGTAGGCCACGACCATGGGGCACTCCCCCGCCATGAAGTCGTCGCCCTCGCCGACCCCCTCGAAGGCCTCGCTCTTAAGCGCGTTCTCCGCATCGATATAGCCGCGATCTATCAACGCCTTCAAGAACTCGAAGCCCGGGCGCATGTAGTCGCTGTAGCGCGCCTCGCCGGCGTTCAGGGCCGCCACCTCGGCCTCGATGTCGCCCCCGTTGTACAAATCGGCGTAGGCCTGGGCGAACACGAAGGTCTCCAGCCACCAGCGGTTGGCGCCCACCGGCGTGTCGTAGCCCTTCTCCTTCAGCACGCGGCATGCCTCAAGGAATTCCTCGGGGGTGCTCGGCACGGCGAGGCCGCACTCCTTGAAGATGTCCTTGTTCACGAACAGGCCGTAGGCCACCACCTCCTGAGGAATGGCCACCAACTTGCCGTCCACGGTGTTGGCGACGCGCACCTCCTCGCGCAGGTTCTGGGCGCAGGCGAGCCCCGACAGATCGGCCAGCTTGCCCTCTGCCCCCAAGGCCACGATGACGTCGGCATTCAGCAGGTACAGATCGTCCTTGGCGCTGCGCACCCGCTCCAAGCAGACCTCGTCGTAGGTCTTATCCTGGTAGTCCTCGGCCGTGTAGGTGCGGTAGGCCATGGTCAAGCCCAGCTGCTCCTCGGCCATGGCCATGGTCAGATCACTGGCAGTGCGGGCCGTGTTGTCGGCATCGGGGCTGGCCTTCTCCATGGGGCTGAAGAAATTGACCACGGCCGCGGCCGCGTCGCTGTCCTGCACGGCCAAGTTCCGAGCCCCCTCGCCGGAGGCGCAGGCCGTCAGGGCCGCGCACAGCAGGGCCACGGCGGCCAGAGCAGCCGTGCGACGGAGGCGAACAGGGAAACGCGCGCTCATGGGCGTCCTTTCTCGACAAGGCGATCGACGGCCCGCTTCAGGTCGGCGATCTCCAGGGGTTTCGCCACATGGGCGTTCATGCCGGCGGCAAGGGCCGCCTTCTCGTCTTCCACAAAGGCATCGGCGGTCATGGCGATGATGGGGATGGTACGGGCATCGGGGCGCTCAAGGGCGCGGATGGCGCGGGTCGCGGCATGGCCGTTCATCACCGGCATCTGCACATCCATGAGGATGGCGTCGAACTCCCCGGGCTCGCAGGCCTCGAAGCGCTCTACGGCGAGCTGTCCGTTCTCCACGATCTCCACCGTGGCGCCTTCCAGCTCCAGCAGCTCAGTTAGGATGCCGGCGTTCAGGAAGTTATCCTCGGCGGCCAGGAAGCGCTTGCCCTGCAGCACCGCATCGTAGGCCGCGGCCTCGGCCGCCTCCCCGACCCCGGCGATGTCCTCGATCTTGCGCTTCAAGGTGGACAGGAAGAAGGGCCGCGCCAGCACGCCGGTACGCGCCGGCAGCACCACGTCCTCCTCGATATCGAAGTGGTGGTCCACCACGAATACCACCGGAAGCGGCACCTCCGCGCCGGGGGCTGCCGCCGCCCGCAGGGTCTCGGCCGTGGCCGCAGCGCCCTCGTCCAGTCGATCGCAGCAGAGCAGCAGCACCTGGTAGCCGCCCGTCCCCGCCGCGGTCTCGGCGAGAGCGAAGGCTTCCCGCACCCCTGCCGTAACATCCACGCGCACGCCCGTGCCCTCCATCTGGGCCTGGGCGATCTCGCGGCCGGCCGCCGTGGGATCCACTACGAGCATGGACTGAATGTCTTGCTGCCGCCAGAAGAAGCCCTGGGCCTGCTCATCGGGAATGCGCAGCTCAAGATCGACCCGGAACAGCGAGCCGACCCCCTCCGTGCTCTCGGCCTCGATGGTGCCGCCCATGAGCTCCACGAGGCTCTTGGTGATGGACATGCCCAGACCCGTTCCCTGCACCTTGTTGGTGGTGCTGTTCTCGGCACGGGTAAAGGAATCGAAGATGGTGGCCAGAAACTCGGGAGTCATGCCGTAGCCGTCGTCCTCCACCTCGATGCGAATGCGCTCGAACTGGCTCGAATGCTGCGGCAAGCCAATGAAGCGCAGCCAGATATGGCCGCCCTCCGGCGTGTACTTCACGGCGTTGGACAAGAGGTTGATGAGTATCTGATTCAGATGGGTCTCGTCCCCGATCACGTGCTCGTGGTTCACGCCCCTGATCTCGGTGCGGAAGACCTGGTGCTTCTGGCGAGCCATGGGGGCGATGATGGACTCGACGGCCACGAGCGAATCGCCCAGGTCGAACTCCTCCAGCGTCATGGTGGCCTTACCGCTCTCGATCTTCGAGATATCCAGCACGTCGTTGATAAGATCGAGCAGGTGGCGTCCCGAGGCCATGATCTTGCCGGCGCAGTCGCGCACCTTGGCCGGATCGTCGGCCTCTTTCGCGATGATGGCCGTGAAGCCGAGCACGGCGTTCATGGGCGTGCGGATGTCGTGGGACATGTTGGCCAGGAAGGCCGACTTCGACTCGTTGGCCACCTCGGCCGCCCGCAGCGCCTGGGCCAGCTGCTCGTTGTGCTGGGCGCGCTCGGCCTCCCGCGCGCGCTGGATCTGCAGCTGCTTGCGGCGGTTGTAGGCGTAGATGGCCACGCACAGGATGAAGGCCGCCGCCGCGATGGCGATGACCAGCGCGATGGCAACATTGACCGCCTGGGCCTCCTGCTGGATGGCGGTCATGGGCACGTATCCCACCAGATAGGTGGTGCCCCCGTTGATGGACCACAGGTAGCACAGCGATTCGCGCCCCTTCACCTGGTGGGCGAACATTACCGAGGCCTTATCGGCGATGCCCCGGCCCACCATGGCCAGCGTCTCATCGTCCACCACGTTGTTGGCGCGATAGAAGTCCTCCAGGTTCAGATGGCCCGCATCGCGCTCGCCCATGCCCTCGGGCTTCAGCACGAAGCGCTCGCTCGCGGCATCCATCAGGTACAGCACGGCCTGCTTGTCGTAGAACCCCTCGGGCATGGACTGGTCGATGGCGTCGTAGACGTACTCGGCGTACAACGTACCGATAGCGCTGCCGTCGCGCTCGATAGGACACGCGATGGTGTAGGCCCAGGTGCCCATGTAGTTCACGTAGGACTGCGAAATGGGCAGCCCCATGACCGTGCCCCCGGCGGTGAAGTCCAGATCGGCGGGGCTGAAGGGCGCCCCGTCGTTGGAGATGCCCTCGCTTTGTCCTTCCAGCACCACCGACAGCTTGGCCGTGGTGTCGTTATTGCGCAAGTTGAGGATATAGGCCTCTGGATCGGGTGCCGCGGCAATCTCCTCGGCGATGAGCTCTTGGAACTCCGCCTCGCTGCGCATGATGGCCTCGACGGTGTTCTCGATGAGGTTCAGATTCTCGTTGAGGTTCTGGATGGCGGCATCGGACATATCGTCATAAGTTTGCCGCGCGACCCCGTAGATGGAGGCGCCCATGACCGCGAAGATCACGAGGACGACGATGACCCAGCGGCCATAGGCCCTCTTCCCGCCGCTCTTCGCTTCGCGTTCCGCCACAGTCTCCTCCTTATTCGACCATTTGATAACGGTACGGTATCAGAGGGAAAACTGCAAGGGCAAAACCGCCGCTCCCCTGGTGACAGGCAATTTTTCCCACAAAAAAGCGGCCCTCCGGCAGGGGAACCGAAGGGCCGCATCTCAGTACGCACGGAGGAGAAGGGGAAACGTGCGCATGGACTTGGTTTCCGCCGCGAGGGTTTTGAGAGAGAGGAGAGAGGAGGGTTCACGCAGGAGACGGTGCGACGGAAGCTCTGGAAATGTTGTCAAGGTCCGCGCGGATCGGGCTCGCTTTCGCGCCTTCCCCACTCGGCTGATGACAACAATAAGGCCTTCTCGCTCTCACGACAGCGAGAAGTCCCGTCGGTTGCGCCTCCGTATGCGCATCGTTTACCAGGTGAAACCTGATAATGCAGGTGAACAATTCGGCGTTGGCAAAGCAGGCTCTGGGTTCGGGGTGGGGGTCCGCGCGCAGATTCCGCAGCGACGAGAACAGGACTAAATGTCCTGTTCTCCCAAGCGAGGACTGCCCGAGCACGGCGCCCCTACCCCGAACCCAGAGTCGGACGGCCCGAACGACCTAGTAGAACTCAGACTTGAGGGGCCGGTCGATGAGGACGGCGGCGGCCTCGCGGGGATTCACGCCCTCCCACACCACGCTGCGCACCGTATCGGTCAGGGGCAGCTCCACCCCGTAGCGCTCCTCTAAGGTGCGCAGGGTCTTGCAGGCGATGGCCCCTTCCACCACCATGTGGGTCTGGGCCGTGAAGTCGTCCAGGGTAAGGCCCCGGGCCACGTACTGCTCGCCGAAGCGGCGGTTGCGCGAGTGCTGGGACATGCAGGTGACCACCATGTCGCCGGCACCCCCCAAACCCATGCAGGTGAGGGCCTCGCCGCCGGCGGCCACCACCATGCGGCTCATCTCGGCCAGGCCGCGGGTGATGAGCAGGGCCGCCGTGTTGTCGCCAAAACCCATGCCGTAGCTGATGCCCACGGCAATGGCGATGACGTTCTTGAAGGCGGCGCACAGCTCCACGCCCACGGGATCGTCGGAGGTGTAGGTGCGGAAGAAACGGGTGGCGAACAAGTCGCGGAAGAACAGCGCCGTGGTCTCCGAAGACGAAGCCACGACAGCGGCCGAGGGCTTGCGGCAAATGACCTCCTCGGCATGGGTGGGGCCCGACAGCACCGCCAGCCGGTCAGCGTTTCCCAACTCGGCGGCGAAGGTGTCGATGGGCAACAAGCCCGTCTGCTCCTCCACGCCCTTCGAGCAGATGACCACGGGCGTATAGGGCGCGATCAGCGCAGCCAGATCGCGGGCCACGGAGCGCAGGGCCGCCGACGGGGTCACGATGACCACGGCCTCGGCACCGTCTGCGGCCTCGGCGTAGTCGGCTGTAGCGCAGATGGCCGAGGGCAGGCGGTAGTCGGACAGATAGCGCGGGTTGCGATGCTCGGCGTTGATGGCCCGGGCCACCTCGGCCGTGCGGGCCCAGAGCATCACCTCGTGCCCGGCCTCGGCCAAAACGAGCGCCAGCGCCGTTCCCCAACTACCAGCTCCGATAACGGCTACGCGCATGGACGCTCCTTCTTCTTGCTGCCGATCTTGTTCTCGGTACCGGCGCGCAAGCGCTGGATATTGGTGCGATGGGCCCAGATGACCACGAGCGCCGTAGCGGCGATGATGACCCACGACACCCAATGGCCCCAGTAGAAGTAGAGGCCCAAAAGCGGGCACATCACCGCCGCGGCGATGGAGCCCACCGACACGCAGCGGGTGATGAGAATGCCGAGGGCGAACACCGCGATCTCGATGAAGAAGCCCGCGGGGCCGTAGACGAACAGCAGGCAGGCGGCGGCCACGGCAATGCCCTTGCCGCCCTTGAACTTGAGCCACGGGCTGAAGATGTGCCCGAGCGTGCAGCCGGCGAAGGCCAGGGCCAGGCACAGCGAGACGGGGTTCACGCCCGTTGGGCCGAAGGCGGCAAGCAGGGCCTGACCCTCAGCCGCGGTGCCATCGACCGCCACGCCGGCAATAGCCGGGGCGAACACCCAAGCCGCGAGCCAACCCGACAGCACGCCCTTGCCGAAGTCCAGCAGGAACACGACCGCACCGCCCGCTTTCCCCATGGCGCGGAAGGCGTTGGTGGTGCCGATGTTGCCGCTTCCCTCTTCCCGGATGTCCTTGTGGAAGGCCAGCTTCGAGACGATGACGCCCCAGGGGATAGACCCCAGCAGGAACGAGACGATGAACGACAGGGTCAAGTAGGTGATGACAGTGTCCACGGCCTAGTCCTTCTTCTTGAACTTGAAGCGGATGGGGGTGCCGGTGAGGTCGAAGGCCTCGCGCATGCGGTTCTCCAGGTAGCGCTCGTAGTTATCGTCCACCACGTCGGGGCGGTTCACGAAGAAGGTGAAATACGGCGGGCAGGCACCGGTCTGGGTGAGGTACTTCATGCGCAGCACGGCCTTGCCCTTCGACACGGTGTGGCCCGTCTCGCGGATGCCGGCGAGCCAGCTGTTCAGCTGGTTGGTGGGAATGGTGCGGCTGAAGTTCGCGTACACGGTGTCGATGGCGTCCCAGATACGGTCGACGCGCTTGCCCGTGAGCGCCGAGATGGCCACCACGGGCGCGTAGCCGACAAAGGTCATGCGGTCCTCGATGCGCTCGCGAATCTTCTCCTTGGCCTCGGGGCCCTCTACGATATCCCACTTGTTCAGCACGATCACCATGGCGCAGCCGCGCTCGGCGGCATAGCCCGCCACGCGCTGGTCCTCATTGGTAAGCCCCAGAGTGCCGTCGATGACGAGCAGGGCCACGTCGGCCCGGTCGATGGCGCGCATGGCGCGGACGAAGCCGTAGTACTCCACGTCCTCGTCGATCTGGCTCTTGCGGCGCAGGCCGGCCGTGTCCACGATACGGTACATCTGGCCGTCGTGCTCCACCAGGGTGTCGATGGCGTCGCGGGTGGTGCCGGCCACGTCGCTCACGATGGAGCGATCGTTGTTGGTGAGCTTGTTGGTCAGCGAGCTCTTCCCCGCGTTCGGGCGCCCGATGATGGCCACATTGATGGCCTCCACCTCTTCCTCGGGAGTGAGGTTGCATTTGCGCAGCTCGGCCACCACCTCGTCGAGCAAGTCGCCGGTGCCGTTGCCGTGCTGGGCGCTCACGGGCCACGGGTCGCCCAGGCCGAGCGCGTAGAACTCCCACACCTCGTCCATGCGGGCCGGGTTGTCCATCTTGTTCACGGCAAGGAAGGTGGGCTTGTTGGTGCGCTGCAGGATGCGGGCCACTTCCTCGTCGTCGGCGTTGATGCCGGTCTTGCCGTCTACGAGGAAGATGATGACATCGGCCTCGCGGGTAGCCTCGAAAGCCTGGGCGCGGATGGAGCCTTGGAAGGCGTCGTCGCCGCCCATCTCGATGCCGCCGGTGTCGATGAGCATGAACTCCACGCCGTTCCAGTCGGCCTTGTGGTAGCTGCGGTCGCGGGTGACGCCGCGCATCTCGTGGACGATGGCCTCGCTCGTTTGGGCGATGCGGTTGACCAGCGTCGACTTGCCCACGTTGGGGCGGCCGACGATGGCGACGATGGGAAGTGCCATGATGTTCCTCTTCTATTACGCGCGGCGGGGCAGCCGCGCTCGCGGGCCCTTGCGGGCTATGAAACGTTTTCGCGCTCGGCTAGGGCGATGATCTCGGGCAGGTAGTCGAGCGGATTACAGGATACCACGCAAACGGCCGCCCCCGCCGCGTTTTCGATATCCTGCACGGTCATGTCATCAAGCGTGACGCCGTCGTCGTTCAAGATGACGCTCGGAATGAGGAACAGCTCGCCTGCGGGGACTTGTCCGGGGACAGGTTCGGGGTACCCCGATTCGCTCAGACAGTCCTCGCTTGGTGAAACAGCCCACTGGGCTGTTTCAGTCGCTGCGGAACTCGCTCGGTCGGAGCACCCCGAACCTGTCCCCTGCTCAACCTCGGGCAAGTTGTCCTCTTCCTCGCTGGGGGCGGGCTCTTTCCCTATCTCGGCCTTGATTGCGGCAGCTATGTCGCAGCCGCAGAGGAGGCCGGTTACGTTCACGTTGCCGCCGAAATAGTCGTTTCCCACGGTGAGGGGAACGAGACGGTCGGCGAGGGGGCTGCGCTCGATCATCGCGTCGAGGAAGGGCTGCATGGCCTCGCCGACGATGAAGCGGGCGGTAAGGCCGGCGTCCTCCAAGACCCGGGCGGCGCGGGCCGCCAGGTCGCTTTCGCAGGCGGTGGCGAACTCGTCCACGTAGGAGCGGACGATGCCGATGCCGTCCTCGAACATCTCGTAGTCGCCGTAATCGCTGGCGGGAGGAATATGGGCGGGGGTTTCCGCACCGAAGGCGTTCACGTAGAACTCGTCGGCGGCAAACACCCACGGGCCGCCCCGCTCGGTGCGGGCGCGGGCCTGGAAGGGCTCGATGGTGCGGATGACGCCCAGAGCCGCCTCGGGGCCCGTGAAACTCTCGTGCAGGGCCGTCTGGTGCTTCGTGAAGCCCAAAGGCACGATGCCCACGTTCTGGATGTTCGGCCGCGCCCAGGCCCATTCCAAGGTCTCGCGCAGGGCATCGCCATCGTTCACCCCCGGCATGAGCACGATCTGCGCGTGAGCCTTAATGCCGGCGGCGAGCAGACGATCGAGGGCGTCAAGCCCGTGCTGGGCGTGCCGGCCGATCATGGAGCGGCGCAGCTCGGGGTTGCTCGCGTGCAGGCTCACCCGCAAGGGGCTGATGTGCTGCTCGATGATGCGGGCCTCGTCTTCGGGCCTCAGGTTCGTGAGCGTGACGAAGGTGCCCGACAAAAAGCTCAGGCGGAAGTCGTCGTCGCGCAGCACGAGCGAGGGGCGCACGCCCTCGGGCAGCTGGCGCATGAAGCAGAACACGCAGGCGTTGCGGCAGAGCTTCACCTTGTCGAAGAGCACGCCGTCGAACTCGAAGCCCCAGCGCTCCCCCGCCTCGCGCTCCAGTTCCACTTCGCCCGCTTCGCCATCGAGATCGATGTAGCCGACCGCTATGGCATCCTCGGCCGCGAGCCACCGCCAATCGATGATGTCGCGCACAGGCTGGCCGTCCACGGTCGTGAGGTAGCAGCCGGCCGTAAAGCCCGCGTCGTCGGCGGGGCTCTCCGGCTCCACGGCGGCGATGGGCGCCACGGGACCGTCCCAGGCTGCGGCCGCCGCCTGGGCAGGTGTCAAGGCGGCAGCGCCGCAACCGGCGCAGGGCGCGCTGGGACCGAAGGCGCCGGCACCTGGGTCGGGAGCGCAGTCGGGGGCGGCCGCGTCGGGGACGCTCGCACCGGGTGCGCCCGCGTCGGAGGCAGAGCCGCAAGCAGCCTGCGCTGCCCGCTCGATGTCCTTGCCGGGATAGGTGGCCATTGGCTGCCTACAGAGTCTTCAAGAAGGCCTCCACGGAGGCGATCTGGTTCTCGGGCGTGGAGGCGCCGGCCGTGACGCCGATGCGGCGGCAGCCGGCGAAGGCCGTCGCGTTCAGCTCGTCGACCGACTCGATATGGAAGGTGCGCGGACAGGTAAGGGCGCAGACCTCGGCCAGGCGCGTGGTATTCGACGAGTTGCGGCCGCCGATGACCACCATGGCGTCCACCGCCGAGGCCAGATCGGCGGCGGCCTCCTGGCGCTGGCGCGTGGCCGAGCAGATGGTGTTCTTCACGATGGGGTCGAGCCCCTGCTCGCACAGGGCGGCCACCACCGCTTCCAGGTTCTCCTTGCGCTGGGTGGTCTGGGCCACCACGCCCACCGGATCGTAGAGCCCCGCGGGAATCTC
Source organism: Adlercreutzia muris (assembly GCF_041223505.1). Classification (NCBI taxonomy): domain Bacteria; kingdom Bacillati; phylum Actinomycetota; class Coriobacteriia; order Eggerthellales; family Eggerthellaceae; genus Adlercreutzia; species Adlercreutzia muris. The sequence continues at coordinate 142,324 of NZ_JBCLQK010000006.1, read as the reverse complement.
GCCGGGGCCGGCCACCACATCCACCTTGCCGCCGGCCTGACGGGCCCAGGCGGTGAGCCCCTCCACCTCGGGGTGCCCTGCCTCGCCGAGCACCACCACGCGGCAGCCCTCCCGGGCCAGCTCGGCCGCGGCGGCCTGGGCGCGGGACACATGGGGGCAGGTGGCGTCCACCACGGAAAAGCCGCGTTCCACCACGGCCCCCAGCACCTCGGGCGTCACCCCGTGGGAGCGAATGACCACCGCGGGCGTCTCGTCAGCGGACGCGGCATCGGTTCTGGCTGCGTCGGGGATGTCCTCCACCGACGCCACGGCCGCGGCGCCCCGGGCCGCCAACTCGTCCACCACCTGGGGGTTGTGGATGAGCGGCCCCAAGGTGTAGGCGCGCCCGCCCGCCTCGATCACCTCGGCGGCCATGTCCAGGGCCCGTTGCACGCCGTAGCAGGCCCCAGCCCGTTTCGCGCGAATCACTTCCATGGCTACTCCCCCTCGCCTTCCTCGGCACCCTCAGCCTTGACAGCCCCCGCGGCCTTGGCAGCGGCTTTGGCCTCTTTCTCGGCGCGGGCAGCGCGGGCGGCGCAGGCCAGCTCGTCGCTTGTGTGGCGCGGGATGGGGTGCTCGGCGAATACCGGGGCGTAGTCGCGGGTCTCGGGGAACAGGGCCACCATGTCCACGTCTTCGGCAGGCACGCGGTAGAACAGAGCGAAGCTCTCGCGCATGGCGTACCAGGTGCAGGCCTCCACGCGCTCCTCCTTGGGCAGGAAGTCGAAGTCCGACACCAGGATGGGATCGCCGTAGTCCACGGTCACCTTCGGGAAGCGCACGCGCTCGCCCTTGTTCTTGATCTTCTCCACGCCGCGCACGGTCATGGGCAGGATGGGCACCTTCGCCATGCGGGCGATAACCGAGACCCCAGCGTGGATGGAGGCCACCCGATCGGTCTTGCCGCGACGGGTGCCCTCGGGCAGAATGCCCACGAGCTCGTCGTTCTTCAGCATGCGCACGGCCCGCTTGATGGAAGTCATGTCGGCCGTGTCGCGCTTCACGGGGAAGGCGCCCACCCGCGAGAGAATCTGGCCGAGCAGGCCGCCGGCGTTGCCGAACAGCGTATCGCGGCCCATGAGGCGCACCCACTGCTTCGGCCGCGCGGCCAGGTACATGAACACCACATCGAAAAACGACGTGTGGTTGCAGACGACCAGCGCTCCGGAGGCCCCTTGGAACGCCCGCAGCCTTTGGCGATTGTCCACGCGGTAGCGGAACAGCAGCTTGCACAGCCCACCGATGACGATCCAGGCCAGGTTGCCGAACCAGTGGGGAATCTCATGGGAGCGGTCGCGGCCGCCCAGGTCCATGTCCCACATCTCGGAGTATTTCAGAAAGAGACTCATAGGGTTCCATTCCGTCGGTTTCCAAAAGAGCGACTCCCCCAAAGTCGGGCTTGCGGGGCAATGCTCAGTCGCTCAGACAGTCCTCGCTTTGGAGAACAGGACGTTAAGTCCTGTTCTCGTCGCTGCGGAACTCGCTTGGTGAGCACAGCCCCGCATCCCTCTACGCACTTCCTTTGTCGAGCCGCTCCTACATCTTCTCCCGCGCCAGCGTGCAGATCTGGTCGATGACTTCCTCGATGTAGTGGCTCGTGGAGTCGATCTGCACGGCATCTTCAGCAGGGCGCAGAGGCGCGGTGGCCCGGGAGGAGTCGGCCGCATCACGGCGGCGCAGGTCGGCCAGCACCTCCTCGTAGTCGATGGAACCGATGCCGCGGTCCACGTTCTGGCGCACGCGGCGATGGGCCCGCTCCTCGTCCGATGCGGTGAGGAACACCTTCACGGCTGCATCGGGGAACACCACGGTGCCGATGTCGCGGCCCTCCACCACATAGTCGCCGCCGTTGCCGATGCGGCGCTGCTGGTCGAGCAGGGCGGCGCGCACCGAGGGCGCAGCCGAGGTGGGGCTCACAGCGCGGTCGATCTCGGCCGTGCGGATGGCGTCGGTCACTTCCGCATCGCCGATGAACACGCGCTTGGGCACCGGGTCGCCCTCCACGTGGCCGAAGGCGATATCGTAGGTGCGGGCGATCTCGCCCAGGGCCGCCTCGTCGTCGAGGGAGACGCCGTTTTGCAGCGCCTGCCAGGCGATGGCGCGGTACATCGCGCCCGTATCCAGACACGAGAAGCCGAGCTCTTTGGCCACGGCCTTGGCCACGGTGGACTTGCCGGCCCCGGAGGGCCCATCGATGGCGACGATCATTAACGCACCAGCTCCTTCAGGTCGGCGAGGAAATCGGGGTAGCTTACGGCCACGCAGGTGAAATCGGTCACATTCACGGGCACCGACCCGCAGGCGCCCACAAGCGCCCAGGTCATGGCCAGGCGGTGGTCGCCGTGGGAGTTGAACACGAGGCCCTCGGGCACGGTGAGGTCGGGGTTGCCCTCGATCAGCAGGTCGTCCCCCTCCTCCCAGGCGTCCACGCCCAGCTGGGCCAGGCCCTCGATGATGGCGGCCAGACGGTCTGATTCCTTCACGCGCAGCTCGTCCACCTCGTGGAACACCGTGATACCCCGGGCGTGAGCCGCCACCAGGGCCAGCACGGGAATCTCGTCGATAACCGAGGCGATATGCTGGGAGGGCACCTCGCAGCCGCGCAGGGTCGGGGTAAATCGCACGCGCAGGGTGCCGCGGGGCTCCTTGCCCTCGGCGCCGCCGTAGGTCTCCTCGATGTCGGCGCCCATGCGCTCCAAGGTGCGGACGAACCCGATGCGGGCCGGGTTCAGCGACACGTTCTCGACGGCGACGGAGCTGCCGGGCGTGAGCAGGGCCGCGGCGGCGATGAAGGCGGCCGAGGAGGGATCGCCGGGCACCACCACGTCGGAGGCGAGCATCTCGGCGGGGCCCTCCACGCCGGCCACGCGGGTGCCGGCCGTGGTGGGTACGTTGAACTCGGGCAGCATGAGCTCGGTGTGGTTGCGCGAGGGCGCGGGCTCGGTCACCGTGGTGGCACCCTCGGCGAAGGTGCCGGCCAGAAGCACGGCGGTCTTCAGCTGGGCCGAGGCCATGGGGCTCGCGTACTCGATGGCCCGCAGACGGCGCGTGCCGTGCACCGTGATGGGCAGGTGCTCGGGGGATTCCGGCTCGAAGGTGGCGCCCATCTTCGCGAGCGGGGCCACGATGCGGCGCATGGGGCGCTTCTGCAGGCTGGCGTCACCGGTGATGGCAACGGCGATGTCCCACGGCGCCACGATGCCCATGAGCAGGCGCGCGGTGGTGCCGGAGTTGCCGCAGTCGATGGGGGCATCGGGCTGCTGCGGTCCTTCCGCGCCCCAGCCGGTCACCGTGCCGGCCAGCGTCCCGTCGGCCTGGGCGCGCAGATCCACCGTGGCGCCCAGGGCCTCCACGGCGCGGATGGAGGCGCGCACGTCCTCGGAATCCAGCACGCCCTCAAGATGCGAGGTGCCCTCGGCCATGGCCGAGAAGAGCACCGCGCGGTGCGAGATGGACTTGTCGCCGGGCACTCGGCAGGCGCCTGAGAGCGCGCCGCCCAGAGGCTCGATGGTGGTATAGGGAGGCAGGTTCTCAGTCGACATGAGCGTACTCCTTCGGCATAATCGGACTGAACGATACGGAGAAACCGGCGTTGATCAGCTGCAGCGACAGCGCGCCCACGTCGCCCTCGTCGGTAAGGATGAGGGAGAGCACGGCGTTGCCCTCGCTGATGTGGTCGATGTCAATGGATTGTATATTGCAGCCCACCGACGAGGCAATGGTGCACACCTCGGCCACCACGCCCGTGCGGTTCACCATGGGGATGCGCACCTCCAGAAGCTTCTCGGTGGAGGGCACCCAGGCGGCCGGCAGTGCCCGGCGGGCCTCGGCGGCCTCGGCGAGCAGCCGCGTGAAGGTGTCGCGGTCGCCCGCGGCCAGGGCGTCGGCGAACGAGCCGATGATGGCGACCATCTCGGCCAGGCCGTCGCGCAGCGCCTCGGCGTTGTCGAAGGCGATGCCGCACCACAGCTTCGGGGACCCGGCGGCGATGCGCGTGGTGTCCTTGAAGCCGCCGGCCGCCAGGCGCATGATGGAGCCGGTGTCGTCGGCGTGCGCGCTCGCCAGCTGCATGAGCGAGGAGGCCACCATGTGGGGCACGTGGCTCACGATGGCCACGGCGGCATCGTGCTCCTCGCGGTGCAGCGACACCACGCGGGCCTCAAGGCCGCACACGAACTCGTGAAGGTGCTGGAAGTCCTCGGGGGCCGTGCGCTCGTCGGGGCAGAGGATCCAGTTCGCGCCCTCGAACAGATCGGCCCGGGCCCCGGCGATGCCGTTCTGCTCGGAGCCAGCCATGGGATGCCCGGGCACGTAACGCTCAGGCGCCGGCAGCAGAGCTTCGGCCGCAGCCAGGATGTGGCCCTTGGTGGAGATGGTGTCGGTCACCAGCCCCGTGTAGCCCCAGTCGCGCAGGCGGGTGAGGTAGTCGTCCACCGCCGCCACGGGCGTGGCGATGACCACGAGCTCGCAGTCGCCCTCGATGAAGGCGCGGAAGGCCGCGTCATTAGGGCCGGCCGCCTCGGCGCACCAGCCGCGCTCCACTGCCGTGGCGCAGGTGGCCGCATCGGTGTCCACGCCGAAGACGCGCACCTCCGGCATCTTGGCCGCCAACGTGGCCGCCAGCGAGGCCCCGATGAGCCCGAGGCCGATAACGGCCACGGAGGCGAAGGGAGCCGAGGCGGCCGCAGGGGCATCGCCCGCGCACGCCGCCTCGGGTGCGGTGTCGTTCAATTCGGAAGATTCAGTCATGAAAATGAGAGTCCTACTCGATCAGGTACCAGTCGCCTCCCATTGTATACGAACGAGGCCACCCCCACCCCGCGATTCGCCCAATCCCCGCGAACGACGGAGGACGAGCGGGACCCGCGCCCGGGCCGCGCCCCGCTCCCCTACTCGTGCAGGCGGCTTTGGGCCCAGCCCTCGTCGATGGCGGCGTTGCAGCGCTCATCGAGGGCGGCGGCGCACTCTTCGGGCGTTACCTTGCCCATGAGCAAATCGCGGATGCAGAGGTGGAAGGCCTCGCGCACGGCCAGGGTGTCGGGGGTGTCACCGGTGAAGTCCACCACGTTGCCGATGTTGCCGACGAACAGATCGTAGGCGGGAATGGCGTCGCCGTAGCGCTCGGCCACGCGGTTCGATGCCGGCAGGGCCCCGGCGGCGAAGTCGAGCCAGCGATCGCTGCCGTAGACGAAGGAGATGAAGTCCTTCGCCACCTGCACGGACGTCTCATCGCCGTTGTCGAACACCTGAAAGCCCGAGACGAAGGTGGTGGCGCAGCCGTCCTCGTCGGGCCCGGGGAAGTTCACGAGCCCCACTGTGTCGCCATAGCGGGTGATGGAGGCGTTGTTCACCATGTAGATGGCCAGCTGGCCGGCGCGAAACAGGCTGGAGCAGTCCTCGATCTCCAGGTTCTCGGCGTGGGGCGGGAACCACCCGCGGCCCACCCCCTCCTGAATCCAGCGCAGAGCCGCCACGCCCTCGGGCCGCGAGAGGGCGAAATGCCCCGTCTCGTCGTAGAAGGACGAGCCCGCCGAGCGCAGCAGCGTCATGATATGGGTGTCGCCCTGGGGCGAGGCGGCGTACATCATCAGCGGGAAGGTGCCCCGGGGCAGCTCGGCGGCCAAGGTATCCAGGATATGGGTCCACTCATCCAGCGACCAAGCGGCGATGCTCCCCTCGGCGATGAAGCGGTCCAGACCCGCCCGGCGAAACAGCTCCTTGCTGTAGCCGAGCACGTTCTGCCGCGCCAGATAGGGCATCAGGTACACGCGGCCTTCCACGGTGCTGGCGTCCCACAGGTAATCGGACACATCGGCGCGCAGGTCGGGCGCGATGATGTCGTCCAGCGGCACCACGCGCCCGGTATGAACATAGGTGGACGTGTTGAAGTAGTCGCCGTAGAGCACGTCGGGTGCCTTGTCGGTATCGAAGGAGTCGGTCACAGCCTCGTCGTACTGGTTCTGCTCGAATACGATGACCTCCACCTCCACGGGCCGGGCCTCGTAGGTGGCGGCGAAGTCGTCGGCCATGGCCTGAATGACGGTCTCCACCTGGGTGATGCTCTCGTCGAAGACGACGCTGTGACCGGTGCGCGGCACCTTCACCACGAGGTGCACGGGCTCTTCCCTCGATGGTGCGCAGGCATGCAGCCCCGCCGCGGCGCAGGCCCCCAGCGCCGTTGCGGCCACGAAACCGCGCCGGGTCAGGAAACGATCCGTCCAGTAAACTCGGCGGCCCGTCTCGCTCATGACATCCCCTTTCGCACGGCTTCCAACTTCTGCAGCATGAGTCCAACGTTCAGGGGCTTGGGCAGGAAATCATCCATGCCCGCATCTAAGGCCCGGCGGCGGTCCTCCTCGAACGTGGAGGCGGTACAGGCGAAGATGAGCACCGTGCCCGCATCGTCGCGGGGCAGATCGCGGATGGCCCGGGCCGCCGCGTAGCCGTCCATAACCGGCATCTGGGCATCCATGAAGATGGCGGCGAAGTGTCCCGCCGCCGACGCCTCGAAGGCGGCCACGGCTTCGGCGCCGTTGCAGGCCACCGTGACCGCGAAGCCCTCCTCGGTGAGGATGCTCGCGATGATGTCGGCGTTCAGCTCGTTGTCCTCGGCCACGAGGATCTCCACCGGCGCGCTCGCGATCGACTCAGACGCCTCGGCGGCCGCCAGCTCACCTGTCGTTGCATTCGCACCCTCGGCTGCGGCAGCTCTCACGTTCGCAGAATCGGCATCCGCTCCCCCAGCGGTAGCTTTCCCAACCGCAACCGCCGTGCCCGCCGCCTCCGCGCGGGCCGCTTCTTCCGCAGAAGGCTCCTCGGCCGCCTGCCCCGCAGCCCCCTCAGCCGCCGTGTCGTCGCAGCGGGCCGGATCCAGGGGCAGGGGCAGCTTCACCGTGAAGCAGGATCCCTCGCCCAGCGTGCTCTCCACCGTCAGGGTGCCGCCCATCTGCTGCACCAGCAGGTAGCTGATGGACATGCCGAGCCCGGTGCCCTTCTGGGACTCGCTGTTGCTGTTGCGCTCCTGGGTGAACACGTCGAAGATCTGCCGCTGGAATTCCGGCGTCATGCCGCAGCCGGTGTCGGCAACGGCAATGGTCAGCTGGGCCTCGCGCCCCGACGCGGCCACGAACTCGCTCGCCGTCAGCGTGATGGTGCCGCCCTCGGGGGTGAACTTCACGGCGTTGGACAGGATGTTCATGAGCACCTGGCTGATGCGCACCTCGTCGCCCACCAGATGAGGGCGGCTCACCCCGTCGCAATTCCGCTCGAAGCGAATGCCGCGCACCTCCACGGGCTCGCGCTGCATGGCGCACACGTTCTCGATCATCCCGATCGCGTCGAAGGGCTCGTGGACGAGCGTCACCTTCCCCGCCTGCAGCTTCGACACGTCCAAGATGTCGTTCACGAGCGAGAGCAGGTACTGGGCCGCCTTGCCGAGCCGGCTCACGTAGCCGGCCATGGCCTCCCTGTCGTCGATATGGCGTTCCATCAGGTGGTTCAGGCCGATGATGCCGTTTAAGGGCGTGCGGATCTCGTGGCTCATGTTGGAGAGGAACTCGGTGCGGGCGGCCACTTCGGCCCGGGCGCGCGCCGATTGGCGCACGAAGCGCAGGATGAGGGCCATCATGATGCCCACCACCACGAGGGTGGCCGTGATCATGCCCACCGTAAGGGCCATGAACGGGGCGAAGCGCTGGGCGAACACCTCGGTGGGCACGGCCATGATGAACGACCAGGCAGTGCCCTCCACCGACGCGAAGGACATGACGAGCCGCTCCCCTTCCCCGGTCGTGCAGTTGATGACGAAGCTGGCCCCCTCGGCGATGTTGCGGCGCACGTCCTCGATGGTGACGCCGCCCTCGATGGAGCCGGATTCCAGCATGGCATAGAAGTTGTCGCGACCGGCCAGGTCGGTGGCGGGGCTGGCGCTGACGATGTAGTACCCCTCGGCGTCCACCACGCTGGAAACGCCCTGGTCGCCGAAGCTCTCGATGACGAGCTGGTTGGAGATGGCCGACAGGTCGCTGCGGCCGAGCAGTCCCACGAAGGTGTGCTCGCCGATGCGCAGGTTGTCCAGATCGACGCCGAAGATGAGCGACTCCTTGGTGGTTTCCAAGCGCCCCATCTCGTCGTCGTACAGCGTGGCGAAATGGCCGCGCTCTCCCCTGAGCAGCTCATCGTAGCTGTGCTCGTCGGCATCCAGCACGAGATAGGAGCTGCTGTAGAGAACGCCCTGATCGTCGATGAGGTACAGGGCGTTGAACAAATTAGACGAGGCAGCTTCCAAATTCAGCTGCTCCTGGGCCTCGTGCACGTCGCGCACCTCGTAGACCCCCATGCGCTTGACCACCGCGTCCAACCGCCCGTAGGCGTCATCCAAGGCGCCCTCGATGGTCTCCACGTCATGGCGGGAAATCTCGTCCACCGAGGTCATGAGGTTGTTGCTCACCGTGGCCGACAGCTGCGCCAGATACACGCAGGCGGCCCCCGTGATCAGCAGCACCGTTACGGCCACGATGGCGATGTACTTTCCTCGGTTCACGGGCATCCTCTTGTCCGGCTGATGACGTTTTCCCAACGACAGTGTAACACTGAACGGCCGCAGGCTCAAAGGACGGCCAGGTGAGAGAGGAAGGCAACGGGGCCGTCCCTCGGCGGAGCGGCCCCACTGAGAAGATGCGGACGCTTCTCTACCAGCTCGCTTCCAGCGCCTTGATGGCAGCGTAGAAGCGCTCGTTCACCGGCGTGGGAATGCCGTGGGCGGCGCCGAGGCGGTTGATGGTGCCGCTGAACAGCTCCACCTCAGTGGGCCGGCGGGCCAGCACATCCTGGCGCAGGGAGGGCATGCCCGCAGGGTTCAGGTGGTCGATGATGTCGAGCCAATAGGCCACGTCCGCATCGGTGAGGTCCACGCCCTCGGCCCGGCCCACCGCGGCCACCTCCCCCATGGCCCCGATCATGGCCTCGCGGGCCTCGCCGGGGGCGTGGATGCCGTCAAAGCAGCAGTCGTACACCGCGCAGGCCTGGTTCACCCCCACGTTGCAGATGAGCTTGCCCCACAGCTGGTGGCGGATATCCTTAGGGCAGATGAACGGCTGGTCGATGGCGGAGAGCCAGGCGGTCACCCGCGCGAGGTTCGCCCGCTGCACCGGGCTTTCGCCGTCGCGCACGCCCAGGGCGAGCACCCCCACGCAGCCGGCGGTGACCACCGGGCCCACCTTGCGGGAGTCCATCTGCTGGGCCACGCACAGAAGCACCCGGTCCCACCCGAAGCGCTCGGCGAGCACCTCCTCGCTCGTCACCCCATTGAGCACCGAGATGATGGCGGTGTCGGGCCCCACGAGCGGCACCGACTGCTCCATGGCCTCGGCCAGGGCGCCGTACTTCACCGCGTAGAGCACCACGTCGAAGGGAGTCTCGGCGACCTGGGCGGCGGCCTCGGCATAGGTGAGGTAGGTGGCGGCGATGGGCTCGCCGTTGAACACGGTGGGCTCGGCCCGGTAGCGCTCAGTGCGCGCTTCATCGGCCACGACGAACACGCCGCCTGCGCCCATGGCCCGGCCGAAGCAGCCGGCGTACATGGCCCCGAGCGACCCGAACCCCACAATGGCAACGCGCTTGACCGCGCCCATGGCCTATTTCCCCTCCTCGTACAGGAAGTTGTCGATGAGGCGCGTGGAGCCGATGTAGACGGCCATGGCGATCAGGGCCGAGGCACTGATGCGGTCGGTCGGCTGCATGGTGGCGCCGTCCACCACCTCGATGTAGTCGATGCGGGCGAGCGGTTCGGCTTCCACAATGGCCGCCATAAGGGCGCGCAGGGCCGCCCCGTCGCGCTCGCCGGCGGCCACGGCCGCCTCGCCGGCGCGGATGGCGCGGGACAGCACGAGGGCCGCCTGGCGCTCCTCGGGCGACAGGTAGGCGTTGCGCGAGCTTTTGGCCAGACCGTCCTCTTCGCGCACGATGGGACAACCCACCACGGCCACGTTCATATTCAGATCGGCCACCATGCGCTTGATGATGGCCAGCTGCTGGGCGTCCTTCTGACCGAAGAAGGCCCGGTCGGGCTGGACGATGTTGAACAGCTTCGTCACCACGGTGCACACGCCCCGGAAGTGCCCCGGGCGCGAGGCGCCGCACAGGGCGTCGGTCAGCGTTTCCATGACCACGTAGGTGTTGTGGGCCGGCAGATACATCTCCTCGGCTGTGGGATGGAACACCGCGTCCACCCCATGGGCATCGCAGATGGCGCCGTCGCGATCGATGTCGCGGGGATAGGCGTCGAAGTCCTCGTCGGGCCCGAACTGCAGCGGGTTCACGAACACCGACACCACCACGCGGTCGCAGGCAGCGCGGGCCGCGTCCATCAGGCTCTCGTGGCCGGCGTGGAGCGACCCCATGGTGGGAACGAGCCCCACGGTGAGCCCCGCGGCCTTCCAAGCGGCGATTCGGGCCTTCATGGACCCAACGGTTTCGATGATCTCCATGGTGGCCTCCTACAGGTTCTCGAGCACGCCGGCCGGAGCGGCGTAGCAGTGCTCGGGGGCAGGGAACGTGCCGTCCTTCACGCAGCGGTCGTACTCGATGTAGGCGCCCCTCATGACCTCGCCCACCTCGGCGAAGCGACGCACGAACTTCGGCGTGAAGTCGGTGAAGGTGCCCAACATGTCCTGGTTCACGAGCACCTGGCCGTCGCAGCCGGCCCCGGCCCCGATGCCGATGGTGGGGATGGTCAGCTCAGCCGACACGCGCGCGGCCAGCTCGGCGGGAATGGCCTCCAGCACCACGGCGAAGGCGCCGGCCTCTTCCACGGCACGGGCGTCTTCCAGCAGCTTGCGGGCCGAATCGGCGGTCTTGCCCTGCACTTTGAAGCCGCCGAGCGCATTGATGCCCTGGGGCGTGAGCCCGATGTGGGCGCAGACGGGAATCTGGGCGGCCACGATGGCGCGGATGCGGTCGGCCACCTCCACGCCGCCCTCCAGCTTCACGGCATTGCCGCGGCCCTCCTTCATAAGGCGGCCGGCGTTCACCACCGCGTCGTACACGCTCGCCTGATAGGACATGAACGGCATGTCCACGACGACGAGCGCCCTCTTCGTGCCGCGGGCCACCGCCGCGCCGTGGTGGATCATGTCCTCCATGGTCACCGACACCGTGTCGCCCAAACCCAGCATCACGTTGCCGAGGGAGTCGCCGACGAGGATGGAGTCGATGCCTGCCTCGTCCACCAGGCGCGCCGTGGTGTAGTCGTAGGCCGTAATCATCGAGATCTTCTCGCCTTTTTGCTTCATGGTTTGGAATGTGGAAACCGTAACGCTCATGAGCGCCTCCTTTGCGATCCTGCCGCCCGAGACCCTGTTCCCGGTGCAGCGGTATCCTTCACTGGCGCGTATTATAGCCGCCGCAGGGGGCGGCACAAGGGGAAATAACGAGCGTTTCGATCAGATTTGCCGATACCGTCATGAATGCCGCCTATGGAGCGAAGCCTCCTCAGCATGGGTGCGCGTGGGCGAACGCCGCAGCACGGACGGACGGTCGCGAACAGCCGGGCCCGGGGCGCCCTGAACAGGAAGCGACCGGCCGAATCGGCATCGAGGGCCAATCCGGCGAAAGCACGTCTGCTAGGAAGCGAGTTCCTTCAAGGCCGCCACCTCGGCATCGGTCAGCTGGCGCGCCTCGCCTCGGGGCACGTCTCCCAACTCGAGCGGGCCGAACGCCTCGCGGTGCAGCGCGATGACCGGATGCCCCACCGCCTCCAGCATACGGCGCACCTGGCGTTTGCGGCCCTCGCGCAGACGCACCTCCACATAAGAGCCCTTCCCCGCCAGAGCGGCGCGGCTGCGCTTGCCGCCATGGCGTTGGCGCCGACCGCTCGCGGCCGCATCCGACCCGATGAGCCGCTCGGCCCGCCGCGCCTCGTCGCCGACGAGCGAACGGGCCCCAGCCGGCAGCGTGGGCCCGTCGTCCAGCATGAGGCCCTCGCGCAGACGACGCAAATCGTAGTCGTTCAGACGGCCCTCCACAAGCGCCAAATAGGTCTTGTCCACATGGCGACGTGGATGCAGAAGCCCATGGCCCAGCTCGCCGTCGGTGGTGAACAGGAGCAGTCCCGTGGTGTCGGCGTCGAGCCTTCCCACCGGAAAGAGCGCCGGGTACGCAGCCAGCGGGTCGGCCATGAGCGCGGCCACCGTGGGCCGACCTTGGGGATCGCTCATAGTGGTCACGAAGCCGGCCGGTTTGTGCAGCATAAAGGTGGCCCCTTCCTCGGGAAGCGCCACCGGCGCACCATCCACGGCCACCGCATCGGCGGAGGGATCCACCGTGGTGCCCATCTCGGTTACCACCGCACCGTTGACCGTCACATGCCCCGCGGCGATCAGGGCCTCGGCATGACGGCGCGAGGCCACCCCGGCCCGTGCCAGAAACTTCTGCAGGCGCATCTCAGCCATTCCAACGCCTTCCCGATTCTCGTTTTCCGGTCGTATTCAAAATCTGCTGGAGTATTCGCCTTTTGCGGGAAGCACCCCGCTCTTGTATCTGGAACGGCCTTTTTTGCGCAGCAAACTCCGCGAGATAGACACCGCCGCGATCTTCTCGCGCCGCGAAGCCCAAAAGAGAGCTCCGAAGAGGATTATTTCCCCAGATGGCGGTTAACCGTTTGCTACTTATTAGAGACAACACCGTTGCACCCTATCTACTTCGCGGAGTTTGCTGCACAATTTCGCGGGCAAGAGGAGCAAAACTCCCTACTCATCGTCGGTCTCGAAGGTGAGGGAATCGAAATCGATCTTATCCACCACCCCGAGGGTCGAGGCGATGGCTTCGGCGAACATCGCCTCGGCGGACTTCTCACCGGGACGGGCGGCCCGCAATTCGCCAGCTGCTTCCCCGGCGCGAACAGCCCGCGATTCGCCGGCGGCTTCCTCGGCGCGAACAACTCGCGACTCGCCAGCGGTCCCTCCGACGGTCGCGGCCACCGTCCCAGGGCCTTCGCCGCCCGCGACATCCGCAGCCGCCCCGAACGCGCTCTCGCCTTCAGGCCCCTCCTCGCCAGCCCCCGCGCGCTCGGCCGTCCCGGCGCACTCGGCATCCAGCGCCTCGGTCAGCGACGCGGCGGCGGCATCCAGGCCGGCGTACATCTCCTCATCGAGGAGCAGCGCCTCGCCGTCGCCCTCGGCCGTGTCCTCCCCCATGAGGGCCCGGGCCATGCCGCGAGCCTGCTCATCGCTTACGGCCACATCCTCGCGGGTAGCGCTCAGACGCTCGGTGATGAGCCGGCGCGTCTCCTCGTCGGGGGCGAAATCAGCCAGATCGGGCAAATCGGCCGGGCTGCGCAGGCCGAACTTCTCCAGGAAGCCGCGGGTGGTGCCGTACAGGGTGGGGTTGCCCGGGGTGTCGGCCGTGCCCACCTCGCGCACGAGCCCCTTCTCCACCAGGGAGTTGATGGGACTGTCGGAGTTCACGCCGCGCACGCTGGCCACCCCGGCGCGGGTCACTGGCTGGGTGTAGGCCACGATGGCCAAGGTCTCCATGGCCGCCGCCGACAGCTTGCGGGTATCCCAGGACAGCACGTACTTCTCGATGAGCTCGTGGTAGGCTGGATGGGTGAACAGCCGCCAGCCGCCGGCCACCTCGCGCAGCTGGATGCCAGAGCCATCGCGCTCCAGCTTCTCGCGCAGGGCCACGAGGGCCGCCTCCACCGAACCGGGCGCGCACTCCAGCATCTCGGCCAGGGCGATGGTACCCACCGGCTCGTCGGTCACGAACAGCATGGCCTCCAGGGCCCCCGTCAGCTGGTGCTCCTGCAATCCCTGAAACATCGTCTATCCCTTCGTTGCTCTTCTCAGCGTCAGCGCGGCCCGCCAGGCAGCGGCGCGCTCCGCCGCCTCCGGGCAGCTCGCGCCGCGGGCGGATGCGCCCCTCAGGCCTCGCCCACCGAAGTCAGTGCGTCGTCGCCTTCCAAATGTAGCTCGCCGGAGCCCTCGATGTAGTCGATGGCAATGTCGCCGAAGGCCTCGTCCTGCACGAGATTCACCATCACCCGCTTGTACAGCTCGAGAATGGCCAGAAACGTGACGACCAGCACCTCCTTAGGCGTCTCGGGCCCCACCAGCTCCGAGAACCGCATCTTCTTGCGGTTGCGGATGCGCTGGTGAATGGCCCGCACGTGTACCTCCACGGGGATGGGCTTGGCGGCGATATGCTCGCTTTCCAGCAGGAACACCTCGCGCCGGGCCAGCGCCGTGGCCGCCTGGTAGGCCAGCGCGTCCACGGTGACGCCGGCCAGAAAGTCGGGCATGAGGCCCAGGAAGCACGCGTCGGGCCCGAAGGGGCGCGTATGCATGCGGCCCTCGGCGATGAAGCGGTTGTACAGCACGGCGGCGGCGTTCTTGTACTTCTTGTACTCCATGAGCCGCTCGACCAGGATGTCGCGGGCCTCGGAAGGAGCCAGCTCGGCGAACTCCTCGTCCAGCTCGGTGCGCTCGCGGGGGATGAGGCTTTGGGCCTTGATCTCCAGCAGCGTGGAGGCCACGAGGAGAAAGTCGCTCGCCACGTCCAGATCGAGGCTGTCCATGCGGGACACCTCTTCGAGGTACTGGTCAGCGATCTCGGTGATGGAAATAGCCCCGATATCCACCTTCTGGCGGCTGACCAGGTACAGCAAGAGATCGAAGGGGCCCTCGAAACTGTCGATGCGAACCTTGTAGGACATGATCGGTCGCGCGCCTTTAGGAGAAGAACGGCGGGAACATCAGATCGAACAGGTTGCCGGCCGTCGCCCCCAGATACCACGAGAACGGGTTGAAGTGGAACACGTAGGGCACTACCACCATGGCGATCATGAAGATCGGGAAGGCATACTGCTGGATCTGGTAGTACTTCGGCAGGTACTTCGCCGGCAAAAGGATGGCGAAGATGGAAGAGCCGTCCAGCGGCGGGATGGGCAGCAAGTTGAAGAACATGAGGTACAGGTTGATAAGCGCGAACGTGGGTAAGAACATCACGTAGAAATAGGCGAACAGCTCGCTGTTGGCGAAGGCGGGGTTGGCCACAAGCCCCGAGCAGCCCCAGGCCACCGCCGCCGCGATGGCCGCCATAGCCAGATTGGCCGCCGGCCCGGCAAGGCCCACGATGACGTCGTCGCGGCGCGGATCTTTGAAGTAGCGCGGGTTGTAGGGCACGGGCTTGGCGTAGCCGAACACCGGCCAGCCCATGAGCATGAGCATAGCGGGCAGGATGACCGTGCCGAAGGGGTCGATGTGCTTCAGCGGGTTCAGAGACAGGCGGCCCGACGCCTTGGCCGTGGGGTCTCCCAGCTTGTAGGCGGCGAAGCCGTGGGCCACCTCGTGCAGCACGAGGGCGGGCACAAAGCTTAAAACCGAGCAGATGATGTACGCGATGTTAACCATAGCCCGACAGTGTAGCGCACCGCGCCCGCCGCCGCCCCGCTGCCATGGCGAACCCACAGAAACCGCCGACGAGCGAGCGTAGCTGGGCAGTCCGATGCCAGCCCGGAAACCTCGCGGAGCGCTAGTCGAGCGTCAGCTGCTGGATGTACACGTCGTTGCGGAGCTCCTTGGCGTGGGCCGCGTCGATCACGCCCGCCTCGCGCATCTGCTTGATGAGCTGCAGCTCGCGAGCAAGAGCCTGGGACTGCACGTCCTCCACGGCCTCGTAGGTAGCGCGCAGGGCCTGGAAGTAGCCCGTAAGGCCGCCGGCGGCATCGGCGTCGGACGGTCCCGCTCCAACCGGGCCCTCCCCTGCCTCGTCGTCCTCGGTCTCGCCATCCCACTGGGCGGCAGCCCGACTGAGAGCGTCCATGCGGTCGTACAAATCCCCCACCCGGGCGATCTCGGCGCGGGCGCGGGCGGCTGCGGCGGCCGATGCCGCGGGAGCGAGATCCTCCAATATCTCGGCGTAGCGGTGCATGACGATGACCGTGGCCGGCTCGTCGATGGTCGCAGGCGCACCCGCGGAAGCCTCTTCGCCCGCGCGCACGGCACCTGTGAAAGGAGCGTCGGCCCGAATGGAGGCGATCACCTCCAAGATCAGGACGACCTCGGCATCCACTCGATCGCGCGAGCGGGCCGCCGAGCGCTTCGAAGGAACGAGGGCGGGTACAGCGAAGTCGGCCAGAACGAGCGTGAGCACGATCATGCCCGAGGCCACGGAGACGAGCATCGAGCGGTCGGCAGCGGAAAGCGCGCCAGCGGCCGTAAGCGTCAGCATGAGCGAGAGGGTGATGCCGCCCTTGGCGCCCGCAAAGGCCACGGCGAGCGTGCCTCGCAGGGCTTGCGCCGTCAGGCAGGACGCCGCAGCGCGCCCGGCCCTCGCCGCGGCCAGAGCGTCCATGGCGAGCAGCCACAGAAAGCGCACGCCCTCCAGCACTACCGTGAGCACTGCCACCACACCGAGCAGCGCCGCTGGATTCCCCAGGCTCCCCTCGGCCGCCGGCGCGAGCAGGCGCGGCAGCTGCATGCCGAGGATGACGAAGATGATGCCGTTGAGCACGAACTCCAAGGTCTGCCACACGCCAGCGGCCTGAAGCTTCGTGCGCGCGGTGGCCACGGTGTGGCGCTGCGGCAAAAGCGATATGACGAGCCCCGCGGCCACCACGGCAATGACCGCTCCGATATGCAGCGATTTCGCCGTCAGATAGATGACGAAGGGCAGGAGCAGCTCCAGCATCACGTGAAGCGTGGGGGTATCGAGCCCAGTGCGGCGGATGAGCTCCAGAAGCCCCCAGGCGAGCACGCCCATGACCAGGCCGCCCGTAAAGCCGCCGAACAGATCAAGCGCGAACTCCTCGCCCGCGTGCACAAGCGAGAACGCGCCGGTGGCCAGAAGCGTCACGCAGCACTGGAAGATCACCGTGCCGGTCACATCGTTGAACAGGGCCTCGCCCTTGAGCAACGCCTCGTGGCGGCTCCCGAAGCGGCGGTCGTGGGTGAGCGCCGTCACCGCCACGGCATCGGTGGAGCCCATGGCCGCGCCGAGCGCGCAGGCTGCCGCAAGCGGAATCGCCGGCACCAGGGCGTGCAGCGTCGCCCCGCAGGCGATGACGATGGCGAAGACGAGCCCCACCGACAGCGACGCGATACCCCAGCGGTTCTTCCACAGCGCTCCGGAATCCACATGGCGCGTCTCGTTGAAGTGCAGCGGCGCGATGAACAGGATGAGCAGAAGCTCCGGGTCGATCCCCCATTCCAGCGGCGTGGCCACAGCCGCCGCGATAACGGCGCCCAGGGCCACCTGCACGAGCGGCAGCGACACCCGCGGCAGGAACTTGTCCAGGATGCTGGAGGCGATGACCGCCGCCAACAGAAACAAAATCAGCTCGAAGGTCTGCAACGCGTACCAGCTCCTTATGCGACGGAAAAGTTTCGGAATACCTTAGCGAATAAGCTCGGAAGCCGCCGGGGCGCTTCTGCGAGCGCACCTTGTCGCTCGGGAGCGGGGCATCTCAGGAAAGGCCGGGGAAATCCTGCTGGCGCAGGGCCTCGTAGGCGGCGATGGCCACCGCGTTCGAAACGTTGAGCGAGTCGAGCCCGGCGCCCATGGGAATGCGCACGCACTCATCGGCGAAGCGCTCGATGAGGTCGGCATCCAGCCCGCGGCTCTCGCGTCCGAACAGCAGAAACGCATCAGGTCCATAGGCCACTTCCGCATAGGTGCGCGACGCGGCGCCGGTGAACAGGTGCAGCTCGTCTTCCCCGTGGGCCTCCAGAAACGCCCCGAGATAGGGCCATCGCACGATGTCCACGTCGTTCCAGTAGTTGCACCCGGCCCGCTTCAGGTTCTTCTCGGTAGGGCGGAACCCCATGGGCTCGATGAGGTGCAGCCGGCTCCCCGTGCACGCGCACGTACGAGCGATATTCCCCGCATTCTGGGGAATCTCCGGCTCAACCAATACGATGTTCAGCATCTCTCTACCTCAACCTAGTCAACGTGTAGAGGGATACGGGGTGGTGCTCACCAAGCGAGTTCCGCAGCGAACGAAACAGTCCAGTGGACTGTTTCGCCGAGCGAGGACTGTCTGAGCGACTGAGCATTACCCCGTAGCCCGACCTCGAGGAGCTGCAAATTACGCTTGCTCCTGCTGACGCGCCATTTCCGCTTCCAGCTCCTCGGTGAGCGTGAACCACTCCTCCTCGGCGGCGGCCAAGCGTGCCTTAAGCTTGGCGTGCTCGGCGATGGCGTCGGAGGAGGCGTCCTCGTTCACGTAGAAGTCGGGGTCGGCCATGAGGGCCAAAAGCTCCTCCATGCGGGCGTTGTCCCGTTCCATTTGCTCGTCGAGCTGGGCGATGCGCTTGCGGTGGTTCTTCAGGGCGGCGTAGGCGCGGTTGCGGGCCTCGGCCTCGCGGCGCTTCTGCTCCTTGGTCTTGGGAGCGCTGCCCTTCGGGGCCGTGAGCTGCACCTCGCCCCCGCCCGCCGTACCGGCCGCCGCTGCGGCCGACGCAGCCCCGCCGCGGGCCGACGCGGCACTAGGAGCAGCCCCGTTGCCCCCGTCGCGGTCGCGGCGGCGGTTCACGGTGATCTTCGTGGGCGCAGCGCCGCCGGGCGCGCGCTTCTCGGGGGCAGCGGCGCTCCCCTTCCCGTGGATGCCCCCGTCGGAGAGGGCCTCGTCCACCAGCGTGCGGTCGGCGCTCGCGTCGCCTTCCAGCTGCCCCGACTTGTACAGGTAGTAGTCGTAGTCGCCGTCGTAGTTGGTGATGCGGCCGTCCTTCACCTCCACGATGCGGTTGGCCACCCCGCGGATGAGGTGCCGGTCGTGGGTGATGAACAGGATGGTGCCCTCAAAGTGGCGCAGGGCCTGCTCCAGGATATCGGCTGACGAGATGTCCAGGTGGTTCGTCGGCTCATCGAGGCAGAGCAGGGGCTTCGGCGCCACGAGCATCTTCGCCAGGGCGAGCCGGCCCTTCTCGCCGCCCGAGAGCACGCCCACCTTCTTCTCCACGGCGTCCCCCGTGAACAGGAAGGCGCCGAGCAGGCTGCGCACCTGGGAGATGGACCAGCCGGGAGCAGCGTGGTCCAGCTCCTCGAAGACGGTGTTGCCCGCGTGCAGCTCTTCCAGCTGGTGCTGGGCGTAGTAAGTCAGATCCACATTCACGCCGTAATCGATGGTGCCCCCGTCGGGCTTCTCCACCCCCGCGATCATCTTCAAAAGCGTGGACTTGCCCGCGCCGTTGGGCCCCACGAGCGCCACCTTGTCGCCGCGGTACATCGTGAAGTCCACCCCGTCGTAGACCGTATGATCGCCGTAGCGCTTCACGAGGCCGCGGGCCCGCACCACCTCGTCGCCGGTGCGCGGCGGCTGCACGAAGTTGAAGTGCACGGTCTTCTTCTCCTCGGGGATAACGGGCAGCGTCTCCTTGATCTTCTCGATGCGCCGCTCGCGCTCCTGAGCCTGCTTGGCCTTGGTGGCCTTGTAGCGGAAGCGATCGACGAAGGCCTGGAGGTGCGCGATCTCCTCTAGCTGCTTGGCCCGCTCGACCCGCAGGCGCTCCAGGCGCTCCTCGCGCATGACGAGGTACTTCGAGTAGTTGCCCTTGTACAGGTTCACCTGGCCGTTGTCGATCTCGGCCACGCGGTCCACCATATTGTCCATGAAGGCGCGGTCGTGGGATACCACGATGACGGTGCCGGCGTAGCCGCGCAGAAAGCCCTCGAGCCACTTCACCGACTCCAAGTCCAGATGGTTGGTGGGCTCGTCGAGCAGCAGCACCTCGGGGTTGCGGATGAGCAGCTTCGCGAGCGCGATGCGCATCTGCCAGCCGCCGGAGAATTCCGTGGTAGAGCGCGCCATGTCCCCCTCGGTGAACCCGAGGCCGAACAGCACGCTGCGCACCTTCGATTCCAGGGAGTAGCCGCCAAGCATCTCGTAGGCGTCCCGCGCCCGCCCCACCGCCGCCAGCTGCGCCTCGGTGGGCGCAGGTCCCAGCTCGGCCTCCAGCTTGTGCAGGCGACGCTCGGCCTCGAGCACCTCGGTCTGGGACGAGATGACCTCCTCGAAGACGGGCAAGTCCCCCATCTCGATGGCCTCCTGCTCCAGGTAGCCCACCCGGGCCCCCTTGGCGAAGAGCACGCGGCCCTCGTCCGGGTCGTCCTCGCCGGAGATGATGTTCAGAAGCGTCGTCTTGCCCGCACCGTTAGGCCCCACGAGCGCCAGCCGGTCGAACTCCTCCAACCGGAAAGTGACGTCGTGGAACAGCACGCGGCCGCCGTAGGCCTTGGAAAGATGTTCAGTTTGCAGGATCATGATGGGAATCTTCCTTGGAAATATCGTTGGATACCGATACCTTTTCTTTGATTTGCAGGGCCGCCTCTACCTCGTCCGACACTATCCAACGACCGCTGCGCTTACCGCCGTCGCGCCTCAGCAGGCCCTTCTCTTGAAGCCGGACGGTGCGCGTCTTCACGGTGCGCTCCGAAATGCCGAGTTGGGACGCCAGAGCTTTCTGCGTGAGCGAGCCGTCGGCCGCAAGCAGCCTCAATACAGCCAGCTCGTCCAAAGTGCAATCTAAAGTGCAACCAGCCCCCCAAGTATTGCACTTTGGGACCGCCGCCGATGCACTTTGAGACTCCTCTCCATTCGCCATCTGCCGGTAATCAACATGGAGATAGCGATTCTTCAACTCGTGTTTCGCCCCTAAAAGGAGATTCTCGAAGAACCGGTCCAGATACCGGAACGTCGCATGAACGCCTTTCTGAAAGTCAGTATAGTTCGCCCTCATCAGCGCGTTGCGGAAATACCAGGAATGCTCCTTGAATTCGTCGTTGGTTACGACAAGCCCTTTGGAACTCAGGTACTTGATAACGAACACCGCCGTCGTTCTCGTGTTGCCCTCGCGAAAGGGATGAATCTGCCAGATGCCAGACGCGAACTTGGCAATATGGGCCACCGCTTCAGCAAGGGACACATCGGCATAAGAGAACGAAGCCTCCTGCTCGAAATCGTACTTCAGGCTCTCCCACACCAATTCGCATGGAGCGTAGAGCACGGTTTCACCGGCCAAAACCCATTCCTTCTTCGTGATGTTATAGGACCGCACCTCGCCAGCGCCTTTGATAATACCCGTAAAGAGCCTCTTATGAATCGCCATGAGAGCCGCTGGGGAAAACTGGAAGGTATCCTCGCCAAGTATCTCGGCAATACGCTGGGAAACCTTATCGGCCTCCTCGATGTCCTCCTCAGCAATTCCGCGCGAGCGCCGTTGCTCGTAATAGCCGTCGATGCGCCGACGAGCATCGAGGGAGTCGATCTTGCCCTCGATGTGCTCTTTGGCCGTATCGATAAGATACTCGGACACCTCGAGCCCATCCACTGCCTGCAGACCGATGGCGGTCTGCCATACCTCGGCTTTGCGAGCACGGTCGGGCTCGCCTTCGCGGATGTAGGCCTCCAGCTCGAAGGCCCAGGGCTTCATGTCGGTCATGGCGGCAGCCCCTTCCTTCGACGCCCGGACATGAAAAAGGCCCCTCCGTAGAGGGGCCTGTGAGTTATGGTGGTCGCTACAGGATTTGAACCTGTGACCCCCGCCGTGTGAAGGCGATGCTCTCCCGCTGAGCCAAGCGACCGGATCATGCGCAACTCACTGAGTGACTTGCGACGGCTAAATATAATACACAGGTTTCAGCCAATGCGCAAGGGGTAATCTTGTATACTGTCTCAACATATTCACAATTCCATCGCAAAGGAGAAGAAAGCACCGATGGCGAGCGATATGACCAGCGAGACCTTCCTCGCTTCTAAGAAGATCAGCGACGAGATCAACGCCGATTTGCCCCTGCATCCCGAGAAATACACCATGCTGTCGGGCGACCGTCCCACGGGCCGGTTGCACATGGGCCACTACTTCGGCACCATCAAGGAGCGCGTGGCCCACCAGAACATGGGCATTCGCACGAACATCATCATCGCCGACTACCAGGTCATCACCGACCGCGACACCACGGCCAACATCGCCGACAACGTGCACAACATGGTCATCGATTACCTGGCCTGCGGCGTCGATCCGGAGAAGACCGTCATCTTCACCCATTCGGCCGTGCCTGCCCTCAACCAGCTCATGCTCCCCTTCCTGTCGCTGGTGACCGAGGCCGAGCTAATGCGCAACCCCACGGTGAAGGCCGAGCAGGAGGCCTCGGGCCACGCGCTCACCGGCCTTCTGCTCAGCTACCCGGTGCACCAGGCCTGCGACATCCTGTTCTGCAAGGGCAACATCGTGCCCGTGGGCAAAGACCAGCTGCCCCACATCGAGCAGACGCGCCTCATCGCCCGCCGCTTCAACGAGCGCTACGGCCGCATCTTCCCCGAGCCCCACGGTCTTCTGACCGAGGCCGTGGAGATTCCCGGCCTCGACGGCCGCAAGATGTCGAAGAGCTACGGCAATGCCATCGCTCTGTCGGCCACCGAGGAGGAGACGGCCAAGCTCATCAAGAAGAGCCAGACCGACTCCGAGCGCATGATCACCTTCGACAAGGAGAACCGTCCCGGCGTGTCGGCCCTGCTTACCACTGCCGCGCTCACCACGGGCCGCACCGAGGAGGATATCGCCGCTGAGATCGCGGGCGACGGCGCAGGGGCGCTGAAGCGCTACGTGACCGAGTCGGTGAACAGCTACCTGGCCCCCATCCGCGAGCGCCGCCGTGAGCTGGAGGGCAAGCCGGAGCTGGTGCGCGAGATCCTGCACGAGGGCAACCGCCGCGCCAACGAGATGGCCAACGCCACCCTGGATGAGGTGCGCGAGGCCATGGGCATGGTGTACTAGCGCCCACCCCCCTGAACGACGAGGGCCCGCGAGATGTCTCGCGGGCCTTTTTGCATGCGGAGGAGGGGCGGGGCGAAGAGCGGCAGCCGGAAACGAGGCTCCGGGTCGACCGCAGGGCTCCGCGCCCGAACGCCTTAGACCGTGTCCTCAAAATCCATCTGCATGAGTTGCACGCTCTCGCGCATACGCTGGGCATGGGCGCGGGAGAGACGGTCATCCTCGTAGGCGTCTTGGATCTGCTCCAGCTCGAAGGCGTAGGCGCGGCGCTTGATGCCGTCGGCCAGATCGTCCACCTTGATGACAGAGGTCACCGATGGCCGGGCGCTGTGGAGGGCCGCCACCGAGCGCTGGTACTCCACGAGCAGCGTGGCCGCGTCCTCGGTGGGCACCTGGCTGGAGGCCACGGCCTCTTCCAAATGCTCAATGGCGTAGGTGCGCGTGGCCGTCTGCAGCCAGCGCATGTCCTCGGTGCGCTCGGCTAGGGCGGTGTTGCCCGGCAGCTCCCGGAGCACCGCCCGCAGGCCCCGGTGCCACAAGGCCCGGAAGCGGCCGTTCCAGCGCCGCAGCCGCCCGCGGCCGCGACCATGCTCCAGAAGATCCATCACCTGTTCGAGGCGCCCCATATAGCGATAGGCCACCACACCGGAGACCACACCGCGCTCCATGAGCTCCATGGCCCGATCGTACTCCCAGCCGAGGGCCTTCAAGCGCAGGGCCACGTTGGGCTCGTCCTCGATGCCGTTGTTGGCCTTGATGCGGGACAGGCGGTCGTTGTAAGAGCGAATGACAGCCTGGGTCTCGGCGCTGTTCTCCGCGTTCTGCTGAGCCGTGAGCATCTCGATGACCTGGCGCATAATATCCATGGTGGTGGCGGCATCCTGGTCAGCCCGGCGCTGCTCGTCTTCCCCCTCGTCGCGGGCCGGGGCCAAGAGCGGCACGACGAACGTGGCCAGCAGCAGCGTGCACACGATCACGCCGCAGGCGAGGAAGATGAGCAGCTCGCGCTGGGGGAAGGGCACGTTGGGCGGCCCGATGACCGCGTAGGTGGGCAGGGAGAACATGATGGACAGCGTGATGGTGCCCTTGGCGCCCGAGAAGGTCGTGATGAGGGCGCTGCGCACGTCGCGGCCCGTGAAGCGACGATGCTGGACGCGGCGCACGTGGACGAGATCCATGACGAGCACCCAGAGAAAGCGGGTTGCCAGAAGGACGAAGGTGAGTCCGAGCACGAGCAGCACCAGGGTGGAGTTCGTGATGCGCACGTTCTCCCACGTCTCCTGCATAGCCAGGGGCAGCTGGGTGCCCAGCAGCACGAACACGATGCCGTTCAGGGCGTAGGTGAGCACGTGCCACACGCTGCCGGAGACGATGTTCATGCGCGAGACCGACGGCCCGATGACCCCCTTCGGCGACGTGACGTTAATGAGGCCCGCTACCACCACGGCAATGACGCCGGACACGTGGCAGACGTTGGCCACCAGGTAGATGAGGAAGGGAATGAGCACCTCGAACAGGACGTGGAAGTTCGTGTTCTCCACGCCGATGGAGCGGGCGCGGCGCACCACCCCGTTGCCGATGAGGCCGAGGACCACGCCGAGTAGCAGGCCGCCGACGAATTCCACGAGAAAGTCCACGCTGGCGTTCACGAGGGAGAACGAGCCGGTGAGCACGGCGGCGATGGCGAACTGGAAGGACACAATGCCCGAGGCATCGTTGAGCAGCAGCTCTCCCTTGAGCATGGATGCCTGGCGCTTGGGGATGTCCACCGACTTGGACAGGGACGACACGGCCACGGCATCGGTGGGGCCGAGGGCCGCGCCCAGGGCGAAGGCCGCCGCCAGGGGGATGGAGGGCACAAAGGCGTGGAGCAAAAAGCCGATGACGAGGGTGGTGGCCACCACGAGCCCGATGGCCAAAGACAGCACCGGCTGGCGCTCGCGCCAGAGGGCCTGCTTGTCGGCGTGCTTCGCCTCGTCGTAGAGCAGAGGCGCGATGAACATGACCAAGAAGAGCTCGGGATCGAGGGTAACCTTCACATCGCCGCCAGCCACAAGCGCGATAACGAGCCCGATGGCGATCTGGATGAGAGGCAGCGATATGCGGGGGATGATCTGATCGATGAGGGAGGATGCCAGCACGGCGGCAAGCAAGAGCAGGCCGAGGGTCAGGGCTTCCACAGATGCATCTCCTTTGGAACGCAGGTTGACGGGAGTACGCTATTGTAAAACATGGACGGGCGCCCTTTCCAGCGAAAGGGCGCCCGCACTCGGCAAAATTAACAAGACCCGAGGCTCTCCGCGCCGCCTACTTCGCGAGACGGATGCGGAGGTTGCGACCGCTCTGCTCGAGGTCGTAATCCCCGACGGCGGCCATGTACTGGCGCATCTGGGCATACCCGAGGTCGCGCACCTTGAAGTCCTTGAAGCGGGCCCGCAAACGGTCGGTGATAGTGGAGAGCATGATGCCCCCCTCCCCGGCTTCGGCCACCATCTGGCGGATATAGCTCTCCGGCGTATCGGCCGCCGGCTGGGGCGCCCCCTTCTTCGCCGGCGATTTCCGCGCGCGCTTCTTCGGCCGGGCGGCCTCATGCGCCTCTGAAGAAGCCTCGGCCTCGGCGCCCTTGGGGATCTCCGCGGCCGCCGGGGCCTCCGTGGACGCGGGAGCCGCAGCGGCCGTCTTCCGGGGACGGCGCGGCTTCGCGGGGGCAGCTTGCGTAGGAGCCGTGGCCGGCTCGGCATCCCCCGCCGCAACCTCTGCGGGCACCGGGGTACGGGCGGCGTCGGCGCGGGCCTTGCGCTCGGCGCGGGCCCGGCGGCCCGGCTTCGTGTCGCGCAGGGGCTCCGGCGCGACCTCTTCCCCAGTGGCCGCCGGGACCTCCTCGGCCGGCGCGGCGGCCTTCGCGGCCTCCTCGGGAGCAGCCCCGGCGGCGCCCTCGGCCGGGCGGGCGGCTGCCGTGCGGCGAGAGCGGCGCTTCGGCTGAGGCTCGGCGGCCTCGGCCGGAGTGGCCTGCGGACCCTCAATGCCCTCGAGGGCAACCTCGGCGACATCGTCGACCGAGGCCGGGGCCGGCTCTTCCGTCGCGGGCTCCGCGGCGGGGACGCTGCCCTCGGCCGCGGCACCGGCCTTGACGGCCACCCGGCGCGTGCCGCGGTGATTGCGGCCGCGGGCCGGCTTGTCGTCCTTGTCTGCCTTGTCGACCTTGTCTGCCGACTCCGCCCCCTCAGCCTTCCCCTCGCCGCCGGCCTCCGACCCCTCGGCAGTCACCCTTCTGCGCGAGGAGGCCCTCTCCTCGCTCGCAGCGCCCTTCTCCCGAGCGGCGCCCTTGTCCCTGGACGGGCGGGCGGGCTTCTCGTCGCCGCCCTCAGCCAGCTCCACGGTGACCGAGCTGTGGTCCTTGGTGATGTTCACGCGCGTGAACTCCTCCAACAGCTTCGAGAGCAGGTTGGTGCCGTAGCTGCGCACATCGAAGTCGGGGTAGCGCTTCTGCAGGCGGCTGCCGATCTCACCGAGGCCCGTGGCCTTCCCGTTGTTTTGGTTGTCGGTAATGATGTCCACCACGGCCTGCTCCACGGCATCCTTAGGCACGGCGCTGCCGTTGCCCCCGCCCGAGCCGCCGGAGCGCTCGCGCTTGTTCTGTATGAGCAGCTCCAAGGTGGTGAACACATCGCAGGCACGGCGGAAGGGCACCGGGGTCTTCTTCTCCCCCATGCCGATGACGGTGCGCCCGCTCTCGCGCAGGCGGCTGGCCAGGCGCGTGAAGTCGGAGTCGCTCGACACGAGGCAGAAGCCGTCCACGTTGTCGGTGTACAAGAGGTCCATGGCGTCGATGATCATGGCCGAGTCGGTGGCGTTCTTGCCCTGGGTGTAGCCGAACTGCTGGATGGGGGTGATGGAGTTCTCCAGCAGGGCGTCCTTCCACTTGGAGTGGAGGGTGAGCGTCCAGTCGCCGTAGATGCGCTTGATGGTGACGGTGCCGTACTTCGACAGCTCGTTCAGGATGGGCTTGATGTAGCGGGCCGACACGTTGTCGGCATCGATGAGCAGCGCGAAGCGCTTGTCGGAAGTCTCGCTGAGTGGTTTGGTTTCCATAATGGGAGCCTTACATGAAAAGAACTCCCGATCGGGAGTTCGATGTTTCAAAATGGTGCTCCGTGAAGGACTCGAACCTTCGACCTTGGGATTAAGAGTCCCCTGCTCTACCAACTAAGCTAACGGAGCACATCGTGCCTGCGCAAAGCGCTTGGATATTTTAGATCATTGCGAAGCTTTACGCAAGACCCAATTTTCAAGCGCGCTGGGGTGGATGATGGGACTCGAACCCACGATCTCCAGAGCCACAATCTGGCGCCTTAGCCAACTAGGCCACACCCACCATTTCGCGCAAGGCTGAATTATAGGCGTATCCATCTGTTTGCGCAAGACCTATTTTTTCTCGACCGCTCCCGCCAGATCTCGCACCACTTCCCCACCGAGGATGAGGCCGGCCACGGAGGGCACGAAGGCCACAGAGCCGGGGGCCGGACGGCTGCCGTCCTTGACGGCTTCGGGGGTGGCGGCGGGCGGACGGGGCGACTCGGTGGAGTAGACCACCTTCAGGCCGTCTATGCCCCGGCGGCGCAGTTCCCGGCGCATGACCCGGGCCAGGGGATCCACCGAGGTCTCGAAGATGTCAGCCACGCGGAAGGCCGTCGGGTCCAGCTTGTTGCCGGCGCCCATGGACGATATGATGGGGATGCCCGCGGCCCGGGCCGCCTCCACCAGGGCGATCTTGGCGCTCACTGTGTCCGCGGCATCGATCACGTAATCGTAGGCGGCGAAGTCGAAGATGCCGGTCGTCTCGGGCAGGAAGAAACAGCGATGGGCCCGCACGGTGCAGGCGGGGTTGATAGAGGCCACGCGCTCGGCGGCCACCTCCACCTTGGGGCGACCCACGGCTGGCAGCGTGGCGATGATCTGGCGGTTGAGGTTCGTTGAGTCCACCGTGTCGCTGTCCACCAGATCGAGAGCCCCCACCCCGCTGCGGGCCAGGGCCTCGACGGCAAAGCCCCCCACGCCCCCCACGCCGAACACGGCCACGCGGGACGCGGCCAGGCGCGCCAGGCCCTCGTCGCCGAGCAGCAGGCGGGTGCGGGCAAAGATATCTTCCATAGGTTCTCCCATCGACAGTCGTTCCGAGCGGCCAATCCGACAGGCGAGACAACGCGACCCGAAAGCCACCGGAACCTTGATCAAGCGGGCCGGGCTCGGGGCCGCTTAGGCGACCCCTAGTGGAGCAGATGCTCTCTTTTTGGACAAAATCGCCTCGAGTGAGCTCGATCCCTGTTTTTTCGGGCCCCATTATGCCCAATATGCCTCTTCTCAAGCCGAAAAGGCTGATTTTTTCACGTTCAAAGACCACTTATTTCCCGACAAAGAGCTCACTCGAGGCGATTTTGTCCATTTTCTCGCGCCCAAACTGCAATGCTCGCGATAAGGTGGGTCTCAACTTATTTCTTGTACCTAAGGAGCCCAGTCGTGAAACCCTTGCCGCCTTCCCTCCCCCGCTTCGCGGCTCTACTTGCAGCCATCGCCCTGACCTGCACCGTTGCCGGTTGCAGCACGAGCGCCGAAATCACAACCCCGACGGCGGCAGGTCCCGAATCGCCAGCAGTCGAGCACTCGGCCTCCGAGGAACCGGAGTCGAGCGCGACCGATGCCGCCGCCCTCCCCGAGACAGCCGTCAAGCCCCCCTCCGCTGAGGATCCCGGCGCATCCGGCACCCCCGCCTACCACGACCTGCCCGCCTACGACGGCAGTCCCTATGTCTATGTGAACGACGGGGAACCCGCCTTCACCGACGATGAGCGCGCGGCGGCCACGGGCACCGAGCTCTACGGCGAGCTGGACGCCCTCGGGCGCTGCACCGCCACCTTCGCCGTGGTGGGCACCGAGACCATGCCCACCGAGGAGCGGGGCTCCATCGGCGAGGTAAGGCCCACGGGCTGGAAGATGGGCAAGTACGACTTCGTGGACGGAAAGTACCTCTACAACCGCTGTCATCTGCTCGGCTTCCAGCTGACTGGCGAAAACGCCAACGTGAGCAATCTCATCACCGGTACCCGGTATATGAACGTAGAGGGCATGCTGCCCTTCGAGAACGCCGTGGCCGACTATGTGCACGCCACGGGCAACCATGTGCTCATGCGCGCGACCCCCGTCTTCGACGGCGACGATCTGGTGGCCCGCGGCGTGCACATGATGGCCGAATCCGTAGAGGATGGCGGCGACGGCGTGGCCTTCAACGTCTTTGTCTACAACGTGCAGCCCGGCGTGGTCATCGACTACCGCACCGGAGAGAACATGGCCGCCGAGGACGCCACGCCCCTGCCCGACGTCTCCGGCGACGGGGGCGACGCCTCGTCTGATGGCGACGGCACCGGCACCAAGGGCTCCGCCGACGGTGGCACAGCCCTCTCCGATAGCGGCGCTGCCACCGAAAAGGGCACGACCGAGTACGTGCTGAACACCAACTCGAAGAAGTTCCATGTTCCCAGCTGCTCTTCGGTGGATCAGATGAGCGCCAAGAACCGCCAGGATGTGACCGACACTCGCGAGAACATCATCGGCCGCGGCTTCGACCCCTGCAAGCGCTGCAACCCCTAGAGGCACGGCGCGGGCCCGGCCGCTGGGCGCAATGCCGCCGGCAACACCATCAGGGTACCGCTTCCGCCGCAGTGCGACTAAGCCGACTGGGCCGGCCGCAGCCAGCCGCGCCACCGCCACTCGGCCGCCGCCGGCTGCGCCTGGCAACCGGCACCGTCGCCCCCCTCCCCACCCCCGAGCACCAAAAAGGCCCCCGCCATTGCTGACGGGGGCCTTCTCATAGGCTGGTAGGGCCGCCCGGACTCGAACCGAGAACCAAGGGATTATGAGTCCCCTGCTCCACCATTGAGCTACAGCCCCGAATGCGTTGGCTATTCTAACGCAACTCTCCCGCGCTCGCCAAACCTACATCTTCTGGGGAGCGGAAACGCCCAGCAGCGTGAGCGTGAGGGCCAACACGATGCGGGTGGCGTCGCACAGGGCCAAGCGCGCGGTCTGCACGGCCGCGTCCTCAGTGAGCACATGGCAGTTGGTGTAGAACTGGTGGAACAGGGCCGCCAGATCCTGGGCGTAATGGGTCAGGCGGAAGGGAGCGCGATCGCGGGCCGCCAGGGCGATGAGGTTGCCGAAGTCGGCCATCTTGCGCATGAGGGCCAGCTCGGAGGGATGGGTGAGCGACGAGAGGTCGCAGCCCTCGGGGGCCACCTTCGCGGCCAGCTCGGCCATGGTCAGCTGTCCGGCCTCCACGGCTGCCACGTCGGCCTCATCGGCCGCCTTGCGCAGGATGGAGCAGATGCGGGCGTGGGCGTACTGCACGTAGTACACCGGGTTGGAGGCGTCCTTCTTCTTGGCCACCTCGATATCGAAGTCGATGGGCTGGTCGGCCGAGCGGGACAGCATGAGGTAGCGGGTGGCGTCCACGCCCACCTCGTCGATGAGCTCCTCGAAGGTGACCATCTCGCCGGTACGCTTTGACATGCGCACGGCCTTGCCGTCGCGGAACAAGTTCACCAGCTGGCCGAGCTGCACCTCCAGCGCCCCGGGCCAGCCCCAGGCCTCCAGCATGCACTCGCAGCGCTTGATATAGCCGTGGTGATCGGCGCCCCACAAATCGATGAGGTGGTCGAAGCCGCGCATCATCTTGTCGTAGTGGTAGGCCACGTCGCTCATGAAGTAGGTGGCCTCGCCGTCGCCCTTGATGAGCACGCGGTCCTTGTCGTCGCCCAAATCGGTGGAGCGGAACCACAGGGCGCCGTCCTTCTCGTAGAGGTAGCCTTTCTCGCGCATGGCGTCCAGCGAGCGGGACACGGGGCTTTGGCCGTTCTCGTCCTCCACGTACAGGGAGCGCTCGGAGAACCATTTGTCGAAGGTGGTGCCGAAGCCAGCCAGAACGGCCTTCTGGTTGGCCAGGGTCTGCTCGTAGGCCATCTCGCGGAAGGCCTCCAGGCGCTCCTCATCGGACACGGCGAGCCACTTGTCGCCGTCGCGGTCGATGATCTCCTGGGCGATATCCTTCACATAGGCGCCGCCGTAGCAAGCCTCGGGCATCTCCACATCGCGGCCGAGCAGCTGCTGGTAGCGCACGCTCACGGAGTTGCCGAACACGTCCATCTGGTTGCCGTGGTCGTTAATGTAGTACTCCTCGTACACGTCGTAGCCGCCGTGGCGCATGACGCGCGCCATGGCGTCGCCGAGCGAGGCCCAACGGCCGTGGCCCACGTGGAAGGGGCCCGTGGGGTTGGCCGACACGTATTCCAAGTTCACGTAACGCTCGCCCTCGGGGACGATTCCGCGGCCGAAGTTCTCGGCCTTATCGCGCACCTCGCGCACGACGCTCTGGAGCACGGCGTCGGACAGGCGGATATTGATGAAGCCGGGGCCCGCGATCTCAACGGCGGCAATCATATCGTTGGCGGGAATGTGGTCCGCGATGACCTGCGCCACCTCGCGGGGGTTCTTGCGAGCGAGCTTGGCGCAGCGCAAAGCGACGGTGCTCGCCCAGTCGCCGTTGGCCTCGTCGCGGGGTCGCTCCAAGGCGGCTTCGGGGGCTTCCGTCAGCTCCAGGGAGCCGTCGGCACGGGCCGCCTCGATGGCGGCGTCGATGATCGCTTCGAGAGATTCGCGAATTTCCATTGATCTTCTTCCTCTTCTGTGAGTCAGCCTTCTTCTCGCTGACAGGCTGTGCCGTACCTGCCCGCGTCTATAAGCTGCCATAATACCACGAAAGCGCAGGAAAACACAGAAGCACCCGAGCGCGATGCCCGGGTGCTTCTGCGAGCGGAAGCGCCGTCAAAACTGCGCGTCCGCACAAAATGTTGGTTGGCGAGCCCTAGGACAAGACCACCATGGCCACGGTCAGGATAGCCATGCAGACCACGCCCAAGACGATGAACAGCTTCGCGCCGAACTTCAGCCAGGTGGAGTACTCCACCTTCGCGAGAGCCAGGCCGCCCATGATGGCGCCGGAGGTGGGCGTGAACAGGTTCACGAGGCCGTTACCGGCGGAGTAGATCATGACCATGGCCTCAACCGAGAAGTTCAGCTGGTGGGCCAGGCCGCCGAGAATGGGGATGGACACCGTGGCCATGCCCGACGACGACGGGATGAGGAAGGACAGCACGATGTAAAGCAGGAACGACAGGGGCGCGAACACCACCGCCGACATGCCCGTGAGCGCCGCGGCGGCATTGTTCAGAATCCACATGTCCAGGCCCGTCTTGGCCATGAGCACGGTGATGGAACGGGCCAGCGCGATGATGAGCACGACCGACATCATGTCGGCGGCGCCGTTGATGAAGGCCTTCACGAAGCGGCTCTCGGACACGCCGCCGATGACGCCGATGATGAGCGCCATCAAGAGGAACCAAGTGGAGGCCTCGTCGAAGTACCAGCTGCCCAGGGGCACGCCCGTGAGGAAGCTCGACCAGGCCGGGGTGACCTCTTCCTCGGAGACGGAGGTAGCCTCAACAGGCTCAGAGAGCGTGGTCACCGTGGCGCCGTCGTTGGCGTCGTCGATGAAGGCGGTGATCTCGTCGCCGGTCATCGTGGTGGTGATCTCCTCGGTGGTGGCGCCGGCGTCGAAGATGGTGACACCGAGGTCGGCCCAGGGGATGAAGGACACGATCATGATGACGAAGGTCAGCGCGAACACCACGAGAGAAGCCTTCTGGCGGCCGGTCATCTTCGGGGTCGCAAGGGCGTCGCCGTCTGCGGCCTCTTCATCGGACTCCTTCATGCCCCACTCGTCCATCATGGCCTGCTGCTCCTGCAGCGACAGGAACGTGGAGCCCTTGTCCTCCTTCACCTTCTTGGCGTAGCGCATGACGAAGACGATGGAGATGGCCAGGGTCACGAGCCAGAGGATGAGGCCGAGCACAATGATGATGCCCTGGTTCACGGCGATGCCGATGCCGGAGAGCGCGTCGACGGCCACGCCCACGGCGAACGGGTTCACCGTGGAGCCGAGCACGCCGCAGCCGGCGCCGAGGAGCACCACGGCCGCGCCGGTGAGCGAGTCGAAGCCCGCAGCCACCATGGTGGCGGCCAAGAGCAGGTAGAAGGGCACCGTCTCCTCGCACATGCCGTAGGTGGTGCCGCCGATGGAGAAGATGAACATCAGAATGGGAATGAGCACGAGCTCGTTGCCCTTGAGCTTGTGCACCAGCGCCGCGATGCCGGCGTCGAGCGCCCCGGTCTCGGTAATGATGCCCAAAAAGCCGCCGAGGATCATGACGAACAGGCACACGCCGATGGCGTCCTGGAAGCCGAACACGGGCGCGGTGAGCACCTGGGACAGAGTCGCCCCCTGGACGCCCTCCACGCCGCTGGCGGCCATGATGACGGTGATAACAGCCAGCACCACCAAGATAATGAGCAGGATCGTGAACGAGGACAGCGGTGCCCTCTTCTTCTTGCCTTTCTCAGCCGTTGCCATGGTTATCCCTCCTTAATCTAAATGGGTAGAAAGCCCAGGGGCCGCGCGGTTATCCCTCCCGATTCCGCACGGCCCCGAGGTATCGAATATGTGCCAGCTACAGTAGAGCTACAGCAAAGCTACAGGGTTACTGCAGGGTGGCGTACATGACGGCCTTGATGGTGTGCATGCGGTTCTCGGCCTCGTCGAAGACCTTGGACTGCTTCGACTCGAACACCGCATCCTCCACTTCCATCTCGGTGACGCCGAAGCGCTTGGCGATGTCCTCGCCGGTGGTGGTGTTGGTGTCGTGGAAGGCCGGCAGGCAGTGCAGGAAGATGGCGGTCGGCTTGGCCATATCCATAATTTGGGTGGTCACGCGGTAGGGCTGGAGCTGCTCGATGCGCTGGGCCCACACCTCGTCGGGCTCGCCCATGGACACCCACACGTCGGTGTAGATGACATCGGCGTCGGTGGCCGCCTCCTTCACGTCCTCGGTGCACTTCACGGTGCAGCCGTTCTCGGCGGCGATGGCCTCGCAGGTCTTGATGAGCTCATCGTCCATCCAGCAGTCCTTCGGGCCGCAGCCAACGAAGTTCATGCCCAGCTTGGCGCACATCACCATGAGCGAGCGGCCCATGTTGTTCTTCAAGTCGCCGAAGAACACGAACTTCAGGCCCTTGATGTCGTAGTTGAAGTTCTCCTGCACAGTCAGCGCGTCGGCGAGCATCTGGGTGGGATGCCACATGTCGGTAAGCCCGTTCCACACCGGCACGCCGGCCTTGGCGGCGAGTTCTTCCACGTCGGACTGGGCGAAGCCGCGGAACTCGATGCCGTCGTAGAAGCGGCCGAGCACGCGGGCGGTGTCCTCGATGGACTCCTTCTTGCCCATCTGGGAGGAGCCGGGATCCAGGTAGGTCACGCCCATGCCGAGGTCCATGGCGCCCACCTCGAAGGCGCAGCGGGTGCGCGTGGAGGTCTTCTGGAACAGGAGAACGATGTTCTTGCCCTCCAGGTAGCGGTGCGGGGTGCCGGTGCGCTTGAGGTCCTTGAAGTTCTTGGAGAGCTTCAACAGGTACTCGATCTGATCGGTGGAGAAGTCCAGGAGGCGCAGATAGGACTGGCCGGAAAGATTCACAGGCATAGTGTTTCCTTTCAAGAGGGCGGATGCCGCGCAAGCGGTGCCGCCGGGAGTGGGCGGCCGCTTAGGGCAGCCGCCCGACTAACGATTCAATGGGGCGCGGCGATCATGCCGCGCAAAGTGCGCCGTCGCCGGGGCGTCGGCGCGGGACGCCGGTGCGCGTGGGGCCTACAGGGCCTCGCGCCAGGCCGGCATGGACATGCAGCGCGGGCCGCCGCGGCCGCGGGAGAGCTCCGCGGACGGCATGACCAGGCAGTTGATGCCGTTCTTGTACAGCACGTCGTTGGTGACGTTGTTGCGCTGGTACACGACCACGGTGCCGGGGCGGACGCACAGCGTGTTGCTTCCGTCGTTCCACTGCTCGCGCTCCGCGGCGATGCGGTCGCCGCCGCCGCAGGGGATGAGCGTGACCTTCTGGCCCACGTACTCCGACAGCACGCTTTCCAGATCCTCGTTGCGCTCGCGGATCTTGGTGCCGCCGTTGCCGTCGGGGGTGATCTCGAAGACGGTCAAAGGTCCCATGATGCCGGGGTGGATGGTGAACTTGTCGCGATCGATCTGGGTGAACACGGTGTCCAGGTGCATGAAGGCGCGGGACACCGGGATGTTGAAGGCCAGGATGGTGTCGATGGGGCTCGTCTCATCGTTGAAGATGTTGTGGGCGATGTGGTCGATGGCGTCGGGCTCGGTGCGCTGGGAGATGCCGATGGCCAGCACGTGCTCGTTGATGTTCAGGATGTCGCCGCCCTCGATGTGGAAGGTGTCGTTGCGGCTGTAGTACTCGGGGGTGCCCACGAAGTCGGGATGGTTCTTGAAGATGTAGTCGCCGTAGATGGTCTCGCGGTTGCGGGTCTGGCTGTACATGCGGTTGATGGACACGCCGTTGCCGATCATCGCGAACGGATCGCGGGTGAAGTACAGGTTCGGCATGGGGGCGCACACGAGCTTGCAGCGATCGGACACCATGTCGACCAACAGGTGCGTATCGCGCTGCGGCAGCTCCTGGAGATTGATGCCCGCCATGGTCTTCATGACCATGGCCTTGGTGTCGGCGTAGTTGCTCTCAATGTAATCGGTGATAATGTCGTGGTACATCTCGGTGCGGATGCCGGCCTCGTAGATCCACTGATCAAGGAACTGACGGCGCAGCTCGGGTTTCGCATCGAGCACCTCGGCCATGAGGTCCTCGAGGTAGACGACCTCCACACCCTCTTCCCGCAAGATCTTCGCGAACGCGTCGTGCTCTTCCTGGGCCACAGGCAAAAACGGGATGTCGTCGAACAGCAGCTCCTCCAGGGTGTTCGGAGTGAGGTTGAGCAGCTCGTCGCCGGGACGGTGCAAGATGACCTTCTTGAGGTTGCCGATCTCGCTCTTGACGTTTACTCCTTGCATAGAAGCTCTCCTATCTTGGAAACGGACCGATAGAAAACGTGCCAGCCACACAAGATCCCGCGCGCCCCAGAAACGCATTCCCGGGCCGTCTCGGTAGGTCGGTTGTGTTGTGACAGGCTCTACCTTCCCACATTTTGCGGTTCGGCCCCTCCCAACCGCCGTTTGTTTGCCAGAGCGCAAGCAAGCTGACACCAGACTGTCAACTAATGTTGAGGCGAAAGGTCCGTATTCCTGCCCAGTGGCTCGTCTGCGAAGTAAGGCCGCCCGAAGAAACCTCTCCGCGCAGACCTTCGGCAATGCTATAATCATCGGCACCGCAAGCGAAACCACTCGCTTCGGCTTACGAGCGTCGGGATGTGGCGCAGTCTGGTAGCGCGCCTGCTTTGGGAGCAGGATGTCGCAGGTTCGAATCCTGTCATCCCGACCATTTTTGCTTCGTCGTCGCTGACGCAACGACGAACGAGGCCGATGCTGCGGTTCCGACATGCACCTGGCCTTGCACTTCACCGTTTTCCTTCACGGGCCGAAGGCTGCTCGGCCGCGGTTCAGCACAATTCCAGGCACCTGTGGGATCCTCGCTGACTTCCTTGGGCGAACCTGTTCTACAAAATGTTTACTCTATTTATCTTCTTTGGTTCTGCTTGCCTAATTTCGGCATAATGCAGCTATGAGGAAAACGGAGACATACCGGCTGAAAAGGCTGTGGCTGCTGGCGCCCGGCATCGCGGCGCTGCTGCTGACGTGGGCGGCATCGGCGAATCCGGGGCTCACCGAGATGTGGTTCTCGCGGGGCGTGTACCCATGGCTATCCTCGGCCTGGGGCTTTCTGCCCTCGCTTGCGCCCTGGTCGGTGGCGCAGTGGGTCGTGGTGGCGTTTCTCGCGTTCTGCATCGGATGGCTCGTCTTCTACACCGTTGCCCTGGTGCGGGACGCGGGAGGGCGGCGGTTCGTGCTGTGGCGGGCGGCGGCCACGATGTTGGCGGTGGTGTCCGTGGGTTACTGCCTCTTCGCGCTCATGTGCGGCCTCAACTACCACCGGCTCACCTTCGCCGAGGACGCCGGATTCGACCTGGCCCCGTCGAGCACGACCGAGCTTGCGGCCCTCTGCGAGCACCTGGCCGACGAGATGAACGACGCCCGGGCGGCCATCGAAGACAGTCCCGACGACTACGCCGCGGCCCGCGGCGGCTTCGAGGCCTACGCCCGCGAGGCCGTGGAAGACATGCGATCTCTGGCCGAGACCTACCCGGCGCTTTCCCGTCCGCTCTACTCCCCTCCCAAGCCCGTGCTGTTCTCCGAGCTCATGAGCTATGCCGACATCGCCGGGATGTACTTCCCCCTCACCGTGGAATCGAACATCAACGTGGACGGCCCGTTCTTCACTATTCCCGCTACCATGGGCCACGAGCTGGCGCACCAGTGCGGATTCATGCGGGAGGACGAGGCGAACTTCATCGGCTACCTCTCCTGCAAGCAATCCGACGATCCGCTCACGCGCTACAGCGGCTATACGCTTGCCTACGACTATGCGCTGTCGGCCCTCATCCGCGCCGACCGCGAGGCGGCCGTGGCCGTAAACGATGGCCTGTCCGATGCCGTGCGCGCCGACCGCACCGCCCGGGCCGAGTACCTGAAACAGTTCGAGGGCCCCGTGGCCGAGGCCTCGAACGCCGCCAACAACGCCTACCTCAAGGCCAACAAGCAGGAAGACGGCACCAAGAGCTACGGTCGCATGGTGGACCTGCTTCTGGCCGAGGCGAGGCAGGAGCAGAACACGGCCCCGGCCGCCTAGCCGAATAGCCGTCAGAACAAACTATCGCAAGAGCCGGTGCACGTGAGCACCAACCGAAAAGAGCAATGCAGAGTACGGGTCATGCAACTTTTCAGGATGTCCGCAAGAGAAACATGCGGCTTTTCCCGCTGCAGGCTGCTCTAGGCGCGGGCGCGAGCGAGGAAGAGACCGTACTCGAGGGAATCTACGAGGGCGTTCCACGAGGCCTCGATGACGTTCTCGGACACGCCCACCGTGCCCCAGGTATCCACCCCGTCGGTAGCGGTGATGGTCACGCGGGTGATGGCGTCGGTGCCCTGGCTCTCGTCGAGCAGGCGCACCTTGTAGTCGATGAGCTCCATGGCCGCCACCTGCGGATACGACTCCACGATGGCGAGGCGCAGGGCGGCGTCAAGGGCGCCCACCGGTCCGGTGCTCTCGCCGGTGGCCACGAAGCGCGCGTCCCCCACGTGGATCTTCACCGTGGCCTCGGACAGCGCGTCTTTGGCAAGCGCGCCGGTGTCCTCGCGATCGTCCACGATGACGCGGAAACTCTCCAGCGTGAACGCGGGCGCATACAGCCCCAGATGGCGCATGAGCAGAAGCCCCAGCGAGCCGTCGGCCACCTCGTAGGTGAAGCCCGCCGCCTCCCGGTCCTTGATGTCGTCGAGCACGTCCTGGGTGCTCACACCGGCCTCCTCCAGGTTGAACCCGAGGGCGGCCGCCTTCGACAGCAGCGATGCCTTGCCCGCCAGCTCGCTCACCACCGTGCGGCTCGCGTTGCCCACGGCCGCCGGGCTCACGTGCTCGTAGGCCTCGGGAAAGCGCGCGATGGCGCTCGCGTGCAGGCCGCCCTTGTGGGCGAAGGCGCTCGTGCCGGTGTAGGGGTGGTGGGCCGGCTTCGACACGTTGCAGAGCTCCGCCACGTACTGCGCCACGCCCGTGAGCTGCGCGAGGCTGTGCTTTCCCACGCAGGTGGCGCCCATCTTCAGCTCCAGGTCGGCAATGGCCGTGAGCAGATCGGTGTTGCCCACCCGCTCCCCGATGCCGTTCACCGTGCCCTGCACGCTCGTGGCGCCGGCGCGCACGGCCGCCAGCGTGTTGGCCACCGCGCACCCCGAGTCGTTATGGCAGTGGATGCCGAAGGCGGCGTTCGGGAAGGCGCCCGCCGTGGCGGCTACGACGGCCTCCACCTCGAAGGGCAGCGCGCCGCCGTTGGTCTCGCAGAGGTCCACCGAGTCAGCCCCCGCTTCCACGGCGGCCCCCACGCAGGCCAGCGCGTAGTCGGCGTTGGCCTTGTAGCCGTCGAAGTAGTGCTCGGCATCGAACACCACGCGCCGCCCGGCCGCCTTCAGATAGGCCACCGAGTCGGCAATCATGCGCAGGTTCTCCTCAAGGGTGGTCTGCAAAGCGCGCTCCACCTGGGCATCCCAGGTCTTGCCCACAATGGTGACCACCGGCGCGCCGCACGCCAGAAGA
Organism: Adlercreutzia muris; assembly: GCF_041223505.1. Lineage (NCBI taxonomy): Bacteria > Bacillati > Actinomycetota > Coriobacteriia > Eggerthellales > Eggerthellaceae > Adlercreutzia > Adlercreutzia muris. The sequence goes on along the minus strand of NZ_JBCLQK010000006.1, from coordinate 103,235 downwards.
TCGGCCAGGCCCGCGTCGTCGTCGGCGGCCACGCCCTTCTTGCACGTGGAGCCGAACGCCGCGATCTGGGCGTGACGCAGCTCCATGGCGGCCACCTCGCGAAAGAACGCCACGTCCTTGGGGTTCGACGCCGGAAAGCCGCCCTCGATGTAGTCGATGCCGAACTCGTCGAGGCGCCGCACGATGGCGAGCTTGTCGGCGAGCGAGAGCGTGATGCCCTCGCACTGCTCCCCGTCGCGCAGGGTCGAGTCGTAGGTGTAAATGCGCGTCGCTTCCATAAGACCTCGTTCCCGCTCCGCCTCATCACTTTCTGCGATCATTATAGCGTTCGCGAAGCCGATCTTTTCCGTTCCTTGCAATCTGAGCCGCCGCCAGTGACAAGTTTGAAGCGCTTCCCATCAGTCGAAGGGCGGCAGCGGAGCATCCAACCATCCCCTTTGAAAATGTCATCAGTTTTGAACTGGTATTTCTCTCTCAGTGTATGAAGTAGTCCGCACTCGCGCGGCCTTCATGTTGGGAACTGCCCCAAACTTGCCACAATACGCCAAAAAGAGGAAGGAGCCCCGAGAGGCTCCTTCGCATCCGATCTGCGCGCGCCAGGCCCGCTTGGCCTTCGCGCGACTGTACTTGGCGTCGCCGTGGGCGCCGTGGCCGCAGGCGTAGCCGTTGTAGCGCGGCTTCGCCGCCAGCGTGGCCTCCTCGGCCGTCTGGCGCCACAGAACGCCATCGCGCCCCGCGGCCCGGGCCTGCCGCGTCACCGCCCGGCGCGCCCGCTCGGCCGCACAGCGCCCCGTGCGCTTTCGCTTCTTGGACATATCGCCTCACCTCCTTCAAACCCTCGGTTGCATCAGCCGCCATCATAGCACGACCCGCCAAGCGCCCGGGCGCTCGACGCACGATGTCGCCGACCTGCCGGCCGCTATCGGAGACGCCTTTACCCCAGTACTTTCTCGAAGGCGATGCGCGGGGCGCCGGCCTCGACGCCTTCCGTGAGCACGATGGGGCCGCAGTAGGTGAAGCCGGCCTTCTCGGTGGCGCGGCGCATAGGGGCGTTGTCGGCATGGGTGTCCACACGCACCGAGGCCATGCCGTCGGCGGCGGCCCTTTCGCAGGCGAAAGTGAAGAGCGCGCCCATGACGCCCCGGCCGCGACAGACCGGATCCACGGCGCAGCGGTGCACGGTGGCGTAGGGGCCGCTCGCGAGCCAGGAGCCCTCGAGGGTGTCGTAGGCCGCCTCGGGCTCGGTGCCGTAGCGGAACACACCCACCACCCGGCCCTCGTCCAGGGCAACGTAAGCCGCACCTTCGGCCACATCAGCATCCCAGGTGGCGCGGCACGGGTACCCGCACTGCCACTGGTCGAGCCCGCGAGCGGCCATGTCGGTCACCGCGGCATCGGTGATAGCGGTCATAGCGTCAATGTGCCCGGGCGTCGCGACGACGATCTCCATGGAAGCCTCCCTGCTCTCGAGCGCGTAGCTGCTGCACCAGATGCACGTGCTTAAGCTTCTTGCTAATACCCGCCTTACGATACAAGTTCTTGCAAAGGGATCGCACGGTGACGACGGAAACGCACAAGGTGTCCGCGATCCAGGGCATAGCGGAGCCGTCCGTCGAGCATGGGGATCCTCGCGGCTCTTCGGGAGCTTGACGACTGCCGTTCCGGCTACGCCATGCCGCTGCCGCGCGGCGGCTACCTCCAAAGAATTCCCGGGGCCGGCGCGCACCGCAAGCCGCCCCCCTCCTGGAAGAGCTCCAAAGGGACAGCTTTGCCCTTGCGCTGCGCTTACAAAAATGCAAGCCGCCCGTAAGGCACTTCGATGGCGACTCGCGGGCCATAGGCATAGCATCGAAGGCGCCTTGGGAAATCGCATCCGATCCACGGGAAGGAGATTCCAACATGCGCACAAAGGTAGCAGTAGCAGTGGGCTTTTCCATAGCAGCGGTGGCGGTAGCCGCGGTAATCGCCGGATGGTGGGTGCTCTCCGGCAACATGAACGCCGCGTACTACACGCAAGTGGACAACGCGCGAACCGAAGAGCTGGAATCGCGGGGCGGGGTCATCGACCCTACCGGGGGTATGAGCCTTCTCTACCGCCTGCCGGCCTACGATGAGCAGGGCAACGGGCGGGAGGTCTCGTTCGGTACCGAGCGCCAACTGAGAGAGGGGGCGTATCTGAAGCTGGAGGTAGAGCCCATTCGTGGCGTGGTCGGGTGGGAGGAAGTCTCCTTCGATGAGCTTCCGCAAGAGGCGCAGGCGCACCTGAACGACCCCGACCGCCCGTAACAGCGGCACCGGGTCTTGGCACCCGCGCAAAAGCGGAGCATCGCCGCAACGGCGGAATGGAGGCCCACTTCTGTTTTCTCGTTGCAGGGCGGCCGGATTGCGCTATACTATGCAAGTTGCATCGTGCGGGCGTAGTTCATTGGTAGAACCTCAGCCTTCCAAGCTGATGAGGCGGGTTCGATTCCCGTCGCCCGCTCCAGAAAACGTCTCGGCCCCGGTTTCCGGGGCCGTTTTGCTATTCTACCTCGTCCTCTATTTCCGCCAGCTGAGTTGCCACGGTCTGCCGCAGCTGCTCCATCAGGGGCACGTACTCGGCTGCAATCAATCCGCAATAATGCTCGTGATCGGTGCTCATGTAGTCATGGGTGCTGAGATTGCGGTTCCTCAGCATCGAAAGCCACAGCTCCTGGCTCTCGATCAGCCCCACCTGTCCCGCCTGCTTGATGATGTCGCGCGGCGAGGGCTTCACATCGCTCAACCCGTAGAAGTCCGACAGAGAGTCCTTCATCAGCTTCCATGATATATCGAACAGGCTGTTGAACGCGTAAATCACCGCGGCGCCATCGCGTTTGCTGTAGCGAGGCATCTGATCGAGGAACTCGCACGTATCTGCCAGAAGCCTCAAAAAGGACTCGAAGCGCTCACGCAATGTTAATCCAGGCATCTTCAATCCCTTTCTTGTAGGTCAGCGAGAGATCGACCAGATCGATGGGGAAAACCGTATCGAGGGACTCCACCCGCTCCTCCACCTCGGAAAAATCGTCGCTGAGAACGGCAATGTCGATATCGCTCGTCAAGCGAGCCCGTCCCCGTGCTTGGGAGCCGAACAACCAGGCCTTCGAGTCCAACTCGCGGCAGATGGACGCAACGGCGCCCACGGTCTCGTCCACCGAGGTAAGCACGCACGAAGGCTTTTTGGCTATGTCCAGATACTCGTACAAGGCACTCCTAGCAAAAGAGCCGGACCTATGCCCGGCTCTGCATATTTCTGGCGCGCCCAGTAGGAATCGAACCTACAACCTACGGATTAGAAGTCCGTTGCTCTATCCGTTGAGCCATGGGCGCAAAAACGCCGAGCCACCTCGGCAGGTTGCCTATTATAGCGCAACCGGCCCGCTATGCCCATCGCTCGCGCATATAGGCCCAGCGCTCGTCGCGGGCGGCCTCGATGGCGGCCAAGTCGGCCTCGTCATCGGCGCGGAAGCGGCCCTGGCGGCGCAGGTAGGGCTCGATGGGCTTGAACGCGCGCGGGTTGCGGTTCAAACGGAACGCGCCCCCGGGCACTCCCGACAGCGCCGGACCCTTGTACTCGGCGAGGTACCACAGGCCCGTGTCCACGATTTCCTTGGCCACGTCCACCATGTCCTCCGAGGGAAAGCCCCAACCCACCGGGCAAGGCGCCATCACGTGGATGAAGCGCGTGCCGCGCACATCGCGGGCCCGTTCCACCTTCTTCAAAAAGTCGCTCAGATAGCCCACCGAAGCCGTGGCGGCATAGGGAATGCCATGGGCCGCCACAATGTCGAACAGGCTCTTCTTGCCCGTGAGACAGCCATGCTCGCGCGCGCCGGCGGGCGTGGTCGTCGTGGAGGCGCCGAAGGGCGTGAGCCCCGACTTCTGAATGCCCGTGTTCATGTAGGCCTCGTTGTCGTAGCAGATGTAGAGCACATCGTCGTTGCGGTCGATGGCCCCCGACAGAGCCTGCAGGCCGATATCGGCCGTGCCGCCGTCGCCGGCAAAGCCCACCACCGTGCAGTCGTCGGGCGCCGTCCCCTGGGCCGCAAGCCCGGCCCGAATGCCCGAGAGCACCGCGGCCGTGGCGGCGAAGGGGGTGATCATGGCGTTGTTGCCGAAGGCCAGCTGGGGGAAGTTGAAGCCCACGGCGCTCATGCATCCGGCGGGCAGGGCGCTCACCGCATGGGGCCCGAGCACCTTCAGCACCTGGCGCACCACAAGGGCGCCGCCGCAGCCAGGGCAGGCCTTGTGGCCGTAGAAGAACTCCTCATCGGTGATGTTGCGCGCGTTCACGGTCATCGCAGACCCCCTTCCTCGTCGTCAATGCCCAAGAACACGACCCGGCCGGCCTCGCCCTGGCCGGCTGCCAAGCGCTCCAGATCGGCGAAGCAGGCCCGCACCTGGTCGCGGGAAATATCGGCGCCGCCCAGGCCCCCGATGAAATTCAGGGCCGGCCGGGCCACGCCGCGGCGGGCACAGGCGGCCAGCACGGTAGAGAACACCGCGCCGCCGTCGCCGCCGAAGGAGATGTCCTTCTCCAGCACGCCCACGGCCGCCACCCCGGCCAGGGCCTCGGCAAGCTGGCGGCCGGGCACCGGGCGCAGGTAGCGGATGCGCAGCACGCCGGCTCGCGTGCCCGCCGCCCGCAGCTCGTCGGCCACATCGCGGGCGATGCCGGCTGCCGAGCCCAAGGTGACCAGCACTAAATCGGCGTCCTCGCAGCGGTAGGCGTCCACAAGGCCCGGGTACCGGCGCCCGCAGGTGGCGGCGAAGCGGGCCTCCACCTCTTCCACCACCGTCTCGGCGGCCAGCATGTCGCGGTGGTGCCAGTACTGGTAGTGGCCGTTGAACTCGGGGCCGGCAGAATAGCCGATGCTCACCGGGCGCTCGAAATCGAAGCGGTTGGCCGTAGCATAGGGCGGCAGGAAGGCGTCGGCAGCCTGGGCCTCAGGCACCTCCACCGACTCGTAGGTGTGGGTGAGGGCGAAGCCGTCCACGTTCACCATCACCGGCAGGCTCACGCGCTCGTCCTCGGCCACGGCGTAGGCCATGAGCGCCAGATCGAGCGCCTCCTGGTTGTTCTCGGCATACACCTGGATCCAGCCGTGATCCAGAAGCGAAAGGGAGTCGCGCTGATCGCCGTAGATGTTCCACGGCAGGGCCAGGGCGCGGTTCGCGTTCATCATCACAATGGGAAACCGCCCGCCCGAGACGTAGGTGAGGCACTCGGCCATGTACAGCAGGCCCTGGGACGAGGTGGCCGTGAACGTGCGCGCGCCCGTAGCCGACGCCCCCATGGCCGCTGCCAGCGCGGTATGCTCGCTTTCCACGTGCAGGTACTCGCAGGCAAGGCTACCCTCTTCCACCATGGAGGCCAAGGCCTCCACCACCGTGGTCTGGGGCGTGATGGGATAGGCCGATATCACCTGGGGCCGCGCCAGGCGCACGCCCTCGGCGAAGGCCTCGTTGCCCGAGAGGAACTTCCTCATGCCGCACCTCCTTCTGCATCTTTCCGAACGGGGGTCTCGGACATCTCGATTCGCTCAGACAGCCCTCGCTTTGGGGAACAGGACATGAGGTCCTGCTCCCGTCGCTGCAAAACTCGCTCGGTCGAGACGCCCGAGATCCCCGCCGCCACTTCCCCGTCGCCGCGTTCGTCCACCATGGCGATGCAGGGCACGGGGCACACCTTCGCACACACGCCGCAGCCCTTGCAGAAATCGTAGTCGATGGCAAGCGCCGTGCAGACGCCCTCGCCGTCGCGCACCTTGAATATGGTGCCGTCGGGGCAGTACATATAGCAGTTGAGGCACAGCGTGCACTGCACCGGGTCGATCAAGGGCCGCAGGCTGCGCCAGCCGGCGTTCACCGAGGTGAGGTAACCGCCCTCAAAGCAGGTGGAGCGGGCAAACTCCTCGGGCCGCGCCCCCAGGCCCTCCCGCAGATGGGGCGTGAACTTCCGATCGGTCATGCCTCGCTCCCCTCTCCCTCAAGCAGCACCGCGGCCGCCAAATCGAACAGGCCCGTGCCCGAATCACCCCCGCGCTGACCGAGGCCGCCCAGGTGGGGCAAATCGGGCCGGGATGCCAGCGCCTCGAAGGCGGCATCCACGATGCGCACGTTCTTCTCATGCAGCCGCGCGGGCATGGTGGCGCGAATGCCCTCGTGCACGTCGTGCAGGCTCACCGCGCCGCACACCGCCGGAATGGCGCCCAAAAACACCGTGTTGGGAATGGGTCGTCCCAGCACGGCCGCCGAGATGCCGTCGGCGTCAATGGCCACCACGCGCGGGTCGTCCACTGCGCGGCGCGTGTTCAGCAGCATGAGGCCGCCGTCGGCCAGCTCGGCATCCCAGCTGTCATCCAGCAGCGTCTCGTCCAGGTACACCACGATGCCCGCCCGGGCCACGACGCTGCGGTCGCCGATAGGCGCCCCATCGATCTTCGTGAACGCGCGCATGGGAGCGCCCCTTCGTTCCGGGCCGAAGGTCGGAAAGGCCAGAGCGCACGCCCCAGCCGACAGGGCCGCCGCGGCGCCCAGGCACCGGGCCGCCGTAAAGGCCCCCTGCCCGCCCCGCGCGTGCCAAATGACTTCCAGCATGGGCATCCCTCTCTCAATACCGAAGGGCGACCGTAACGGCCGCCCTTGCATCTCTCTCGTTATCCCTCGCGACTATTTATTCGCATAGTAGTCCAGACTGCGGGCGAGGTGGGTGACGAAGCGCTCCCCCATGACCGACAGGTCGCGATTGTCGGCAGACACATAGCCCAGATGCAGCACCACATCGGTCTCCAGCGGAATGGTCGTGAGCGCGCTGCCGTCGGTGATGCCCACCAAAATGCCGCTCGTCACCGTATAGCCGTTGATGGCCATGATGAGCTCGGTGAGCGACGCGCGGTCGGTGCAGGCCACCTTCTTGGCCCGGGGCACGTCGGACAGGGCCTCCTCGTAAAAGGCGATGGGAGCGCCCTCGCCCTGGTCGAAATACACATAGGGGTAATCGGCCAGCTGCTCCAAGCTGAGCTTTTTGGCGTTCACGAGCGGATGGCTCGACGGCAGGGCCACCAGCGGCGCCGAGGCAGCCAGCTCGTGGAAGGTGAGCCCGGCCTCGGTGAAGGCCTCGGTGAGCGCCGCCTCGGTGGCCGAGGTCAGCATGACCACGCCCAGCTCGGAGGTGCCCGAGGCCACGTCATCGATGACCCCCTGGGTGGTGCGGTCGCGCAGGGCGTAGGAATAGCTATCGCCGCCGGCGGCCAAGATGGTGTGGGCGAAGGACTGCACGTCGAACAGGTAGTGCTGCCCGGAGATGGAGAAGTCGAAAGCGGTCATAGGGTTCCCTTCTATCGGTTATCCGCATTATAGCGGGCCGCACACGGCCGGAGGGCAGCGCGCGGCCATCAAGTGCAACGAGGAACTTCGGGCCCTAGGCGCCCTTGCGCTCGTCGATGAAGCGGCTGGCCTTGTGCTCGGAGGAGGTGCCCAGCTTGCCGGCGTCGTAGACGAGCACCTTGGCCGGCTTCACGCCGGTATGGGCCTTCAGCGCCGCCGACACGCGGGCGGCCACGGCGTCGAAGGGCTCGTCGGACCCCTGGGCGCGCTCCACGCTCACCTCGTAGCGGGTGGAGAAGTTCTCGTCGTAGACGCGGATGAGGTACTCGCCCGTCAGCCCCGCCTCGGCGCGCACCACGTACTCCACATCGGAGGGGAACACGTTCACGGCGCCCACGATGAACATCTCGTCCTTGCGGCCGGTGATGTGGATGCGGGCCAGGGTGCGCCCGCAGGTGCACTGCTCGTTGGACACGTATCCGATGTCTCCGGTGCGGAAGCGGATCATGGGGCGGGCCTTCTTCATGAGGGTGGTGTACACCAGCTCGCCCACCTCACCGGGTTCAAGCACCTCGCCGGTGGCCGGGTCCACGGTCTCCACGAGGATCTGGTCCTCCACGATATGCAGGCCGTCGTGGGCCTCGCAGGCCGCCGCGCAGGCGCCGTAGATGTCGGACAGCCCGAAGAAGTCCACCACCTTCGCGTCCCACAGGTTCTCGATGGCCTCGCGGGTGCTTTTGATGGAGCCGCCCGGCTCGCCGGCCACGATGATGGTGTGGATGGAGAAGTCGCGGCGCGGGTCGAGCCCCTTCTCCTTGATCTTCTCGCCCAGCGTCCAGGCGTAGGACGGGCTCGTCCAGATCACCGTGGGCTGGTACTGCTGCAGCACGAAGATGAGGCGGTCGGAGGGAACCGCGCCCACCCAGATGGCCAGAGCCCCCAGACGCTGGGCGCCGATGACGTCGGGGCCGCCCACGTAGAGGGCGAAGTTCAGGCCGTGCACATAACGGTCGGTGGGGCGCATGCCAGCCTGCCAGAACAGGCGCGCCTCGGTGTCCTGCCACAGGTCGAAGTCCTCCTGGGTAAAGGGGCTCACCGTGGGCACGCCCGTGGAGCCGGACGAGGTGGCCATGAAGATGACCTCCTCTTCGGGCACCGAGCACATCTCGCCGAAGAACGAGCCCACGTGCTGGGTCTCGCGCTCGGTCTTCTTATCCACGAAGGGGAACTTCTCCAGGTCCTTCAGGGTCTTGATGTCGGCAGGCGCGACGCCGGCCTCGTCGAAAGAGCGCTTGTACCAGACGGTGTTCTCGTAGGCGTAGGCCACCATCTCCTGCAAACGCTCCAGCTGCATGGCCTCCAGCTCGGGCCGCGGCATGCACTCGATCTCAGGATCGTAGTACTTCTGATCGTAGGGGATGTTCTTCTTCGCCATCACTGCTCCTTGTTCCGGTCTCCTGGAATGCGGGAGACCCAGCGTCTCCTCGCCTCTTTCGCGTGGGTCAGTATGATGCCCGAAGCCAGGACGCCGAGCAAGGGCAAAACGCATACAGAATAGGGAAAGCCCGCCATCGCGAAGGTCGATGGCAGGCTTTCATCAGGGAAAACGAAGCTCTCCTCTAGCCGAGTGTGCCCTGGGCGGCCAAAACGGCCTGGGACATCTGGTAGGACACCACGACGAGGCCCAGGATCGCAATGGTGACGATCACCTTCACGGCGACGTGCCAGGTGCAAGCGCCGCGCCACATCATCACCAGTCCCACGGGCCACAGCACAATCAGGAAGAACACGATCCAGAAGGTCTGGTCGTACCACTTCTTCTCGTCGCCCGTCGTGACGATATCGTTGGCGTGCTCGCTCGTGCGGCCCTGGCCGCGACGCGTCCAGTCGCCGTAGCTGCGGCCGTTCTCGTCCTTGAAGATGCCCATGGGAAATCCCTTCGTCAATGTTGACCTTACAACTTTTGGTTGGGATTCTACCATTGCCTCCGCGCAGGGGCGCCCGAGCGCCACCCCTGTCACGAACCCGTCACAGCCAAACACCGAAACCGGCAATCGATCGTTGCCGGTCGCGGACGCGGCGCCCAACTTTTGCCGGATCGATCGCCAACTCCCGAGCCGCACATTGAGGTCGACACGTTTGCAGCTGGCCGCATCTTTACGACAGAAGGCGCAAGCTATGGCGCCGACTGCATCGCCTTCGGCCCGTCGACGACAGGCACATCGCCGCTAACGAGCAGCCTAACCCGATCTCTCCCCGCAAGGCCGCGCTCCCCGCGGGATGCGGATTTTCTTGCAGATAGAACCCTACAATCCGTATTCTCGAAGAAGATTCTCAACCGCCACAGGGTCAGCCATAACGGAAAGGACGTCTTCAGCGCGGCCATCTTCTGCCAACTTGGCCGCAAGAGCAGCCATCCTGGCAACACCCTCGGCGCGGCCCTCGGCCAGGCCTTCCTCGCGGCCCTCGGCAATACCCTCGGCACGGCCTTCTGCCAGGCCTTCGGCGATGGCATCAGCGCGGGCCTCTTCCAGCAAATCTCTTACGGTCATCACGGAGCCCACCCACTCTCTGTCCTCATTGGCCGTGGAGACTTCGGCATCCATGGCGCTCACGAGCTTGTCATCTGGCGCTACGGAGCCTCTTTGAATATATTCTAGCAGATTACGCAGCCCCTTACTGGGCGCGGCAGCGGCGGCCCGTGCGTTCAGCACCACCCACGTGGAGCCAGTTTGGGCCGCAAGGGCCGGATTCTCCCGGCAGAGACGGTCGAAGGTGTACACGGGAAGGCCTGCGCCGGGCCAGTCGAAATCACAGGCAAAGATGATGTAGCTGTCGCGCAAATCCCTCCACGACGAGCCCTGGTCGAGCAACCCCGAATCGATGCTCGCTTGATAGTAGCGCAGACGGCGCCCCAAATCGGCATGGGGATTGGCCTGCATCTCCACATCGATGACGCCCAAGGCCGTCTCAGCGTACACATCGAGCCGCACCCCGCGGGATGCCACGGCGGGCTGGAGCACCTGCTCCCGGTTGAGATAGGAGATGGAACCCACTTCGGTACCGAGGACGCGCTCTAAAAAGCCCCGGCAAATATCCTCGCGACAGAGCACGCGCCCGAACATGAAGTTGTTGGATATGGTAATACGGCTGGTCATGGCAGCCCCCTTTCCTCTCGGCGGCTGTCCCCGTCTCCGGGTTAGGGGCTCCCCAGCCTCAGTTTCACCTCTGGTGAAATTGTAAGAACATTTGTTCCATTATAAGATCGTGAGATAGCGAATGCAAGAGGAAAAAGTACTACTTTGAAAGGAGAGGCCCCCTTCTAAACGAAGGGCCGCCCCTTTCAGGACGGCCCTTCGCGGCGCAAGGCAAAATTGACGACTTCGCTTCCCTACCCCAGCTTCTTCGCCAGAAGCTCGTTGATGATCTTGGGGTTGCCCTGGCCGCGCATGGCCTTCATGCACTGGCCTACGAAAAACCCGATGAGCTTGTCGTTGCCGTCGCGGTAACGGGCCACTTCGTCGGGGTTGGCGGCGATCACCTCGTCCACCACCGCTTCGATGGCGCCGGTATCGGACACTTGCTTCATACCGCGGGCCTCTACAATGGCCTCGGGGTCGGCGTCCTCGTCCATGATGGCGGCGAACACCTCCTTGGCCTGCTTGGAGGAGATGGCATCGGCGACCGTCAGCTTCACGAGGGACACCGCACGGGCGGCCGAGAGCGGCGTGGCGACCAGCGCCTCGCCCTCGTGGGCATTGAGCCACGCCGTCACATCGTTGATGATGAGGTTCGCAAGCGGCTTGGCGAACGCGCCGCCATCGGCCTCAGCGGCAGCCAGCGCCATGCACTCGTCGAAGAAGTCTGCGGTAGCGCGGTGTTCCACCAAGTGGCGAGCATCGTAGGAGGTGAGCCCGAAGTCGGCGGCGTAGCGGGCCGCCTTCTGGTCGGGCAGCTCGGGCAGCTTGGCCCGCACCCCTTCGATAAACTCGTCGGTGAGATCATAGGGCGCCAAGTCGGGCTCGGGGAACAGGCGGTAGTCGTCGGCGGTCTCCTTCACGCGCATGACGATGGTGCGCTTGGCGGACGGGTCCCAGTGACGCGTCTCCTGGTAGATGACGCCCCCCTCTTCCAGCACCTCGGCCTGACGGCAGATCTCATAGGCCAAGCCGTCGTGGAGATTCTTGAAGGAGTTCATGTTCTTCAGCTCGGTCTTGGTGCCGAAAGCAGTGGTGCCGCGACGGCGCAGGGACACGTTGCCGTCGCAGCGGAGGCTGCCCTCCTCCATGGAGCAGTCGGAGATACGTAAGGCCAGGTAAATCTGGCGCAGCTTCTGCATGAACAGGCGCGCCTCCTCGGGCGTGCGCAGGTCGGGCTCGGTCACCAACTCGATCAAGGGCGTGCCGGCGCGGTTGTAGTCTACCAGCGAGTGCGTGGCCCCGGCGATGCGGCCCTCCCCGCCGCCGAGGTGCACCATCTTGCCGGCGTCCTCCTCCATGTGGATGCGGGTGATGCCCACATGGGCCACGTACCCGTCCTCGGTGCGCGTGATGTTGCCGTCGCGCTCACCGGGCGCAAGGGCGTCCAGGCGATAGCGCTCGGCAGCCCCGCGGCCGTCCACATCCAGATCCAAGTGACCGCGCATGCAGAAGGCGATGGGGCCCTGAGTAGTTTGGAAGTTCTTCGCCATATCAGGATACATGTAGTTCTTGCGGTAGAACATCGAGTGCTTCTCGATATCGCAGTTGGTGGCCAAACCCGCCAGTACGATGGACTCGATGGCCGCGCGGTTGGGCACGGGAAGCGCCCCGGGCAGCCCCAGGCACACCGGGCAGGTGTGGGTGTTGGGGGCCGCGCCGAACTCCAGCTTGCAGCCGCAGAACATCTTCGTCTCCAGAGTGGTCAGCTCGGCGTGGATCTCCAGGCCGATGACGGCCTCCCAGGTCTCGAATACCTCTTCCAACGTCTTCATTTACGCACCCACCTTTCCGTCGGCGTAGTCGGGGGCCACCGGTGCCGGACCGTAGACGGTCTCCAGGGCCGCTGCGGCGCGGAACATGTTCGCGTCCTTGAAGGGCGGCGCGATGAGCTGCACGCCCACGGGCAGGCCCGTGTCGGCGCCTAGGCCCACGGGCACGGACATGCCGCCGTTGCCGGCGATGTTGATGGAGATGGTGAACATGTCGCCCAAATACATCTCGGTGGGATCGCCGATCTCGCCGAGCTTGAAGGCCGTGCGCGGGGCCACCGGCGCGAGGATGCAGTCCACCGACTCGTAGGCGACGGCAAAGTCGCGGGTGATGAGGGTGCGCACCTGCTGAGCCGGGTAGTAGTACGTGTCGTACACGCCAGCCGACAGAAGGTAGCTACCGAGCATGATGCGGCGGCGCGCCTCGGGCCCGAAGCCGCGGGCGCGGCTGGCCTCGTACTGGCTGCCCAGGTCCTTGTGGCCCGGATCGCAGTAGCCGTAGCGCACCGAGTCGAAGCGGGCCAGGTTGCTGAAGGCCTCGCAGGGACCCAACACGTAGTAGGCGCTCATGGCCGCTTGAGCATGGGGCAGCTCCACTTCCACAAGCTCGGCGCCCATCTTCTCCAGGGCGAGGGCGGCCTCTTGGGTCTTGGCCCTCACCTCGGGGGCCAAGCCGGCGGCTTCCAAGAACGCGGGCACGACACCAATCTTCATGCCGCGCACCCCCTCGGCGAGGTTCGCCGTGAAGTCCACCTCGCTCGGCTGGCTCGTGCAGTCCAACGCGTCGCGGCCGGCGATGGCGTTCAGAACGAGCGCCGCGTCTTCCACTGAGCGGGCGAAGGGGCCCACCTGGTCCAGCGAGCTGCCGAAGGCCACCACGCCGTAGCGCGAGACCACGCCGTAGGTGGGCTTCACGGCCACCAGGCCGCAGAAGGAGCCGGGCTGGCGGATGGAGCCGCCGGTATCGGAGCCGAGGGACACGGGCACGAGGCCTGCCGCCACAGCCGCGGCGCTGCCGCCCGAGGAGCCGCCGGGCACGCGCTCGGTATCCCACGGGTTACGCGTGGGCCCGAAGGCGGAGGTCTCGGTGGAGCCGCCGAAGGCGAACTCGTCCATGTTCAGCTTGCCGATGGGCAGCGCCCCGGCCCGCAGGGTGCGCTCCACACAGGTGGCGGTGTAGGGCGACACGTAGTCGCGCAGCATGTTCGAGGCACAGGTGGTGTGAGTGCCCGTCAGGTTCAGGTTGTCCTTGTAGCCCACAGGCACGCCGGCCAGAGGGCCCATCTCGGCCAGGCGCCCCTCGGCGATGGCCCCGTCGATGCGGGCAGCGGCATCCAGGGCCAGCGCCTCGGTGGTCTCCAGGAAGGAATGCACTACCCCGTCGGCGGCCTCGATGCGCTCGAAGGTGCCGCGGGCCACTTCAGCAGCGGAGAACTCCTTGGCGGCGAGCCCCGCCTGGAGCTCGCCGATGGACATGCTTCCGAACGGCGTTGCCATTAGCGGTCACCCCCCTCACCCAGAATGGACGGGATGAGGAAGCTGCCGCTCTCCTGCTTCGGGGCGTTCTCAAGGGCCACGGCCTGGGTGAAACTGCCACGCACCGCGTCGTCGCGCATGACGTTCGACAGATCGCCGATGGGATGGAACGTGGGCTCCACGCCATCCAAGTCGAACTCGGTGATGGGCGCGAGGCTGTCGATGATGGCGTTCAGGTCGGCCGTCATGGCGACGACCTCCTCCGCCGTAAGACCGATGCGGGTGTACTCGGCAATGCCCCGCACATCAGCCTCGGAAAGATGCTGCGTCATGGCTGAGCGCTCCTTCTCGATTTCCGTAAGTTAACTGCCCTATGATAGCAAAAAGCGTGACTGCAAAACGCGCCGCCCCAGCGAGTGCGAAGATTTAGCAATTGAGCAGGGCAGTTTTTGCGTCGAGTCGAGAGTTATGAGCGTCTCGCTTCCCCTCACCGCACGGCAGTTTGGAAGGCAGTCGGCAAAACGCCCGATCAGAGCATTGCAGAAAGCGATAAACCTTTCGAACGCGGGACGAGCGAACCCCCGAGACGCTCATAACTCGAAATTCGACGCATTTTCCGACCCCTTCGTCGACCGAGACTCCTAGGCGCAAAGCCGCTCCCCTCAAGCTACGGCCTTCGCAGAGGGAAGGAGTCCCAGGCGCCCTACAGCCCCCGGGCCCGAGCCGCCTCGGCCAAGGACGCCTCGGTAATGGGCTCCCCCTCGGACACGTACACCGCCAGGCACGGAAAGCTCGGCTTGGCGGACATGAGGGCGCCCGCCTCCAAGCCGAACGACCTCTCCAAGTGCGCGAGTACCGCGCGCACGTTGGCCTTGGTCATGCCCGCGCGGCGCAAGGGCGACACTACCCCGGCCTCAGCGAGCGCCTTGAAGCCGGGGCGACGCGCAGGGTCATCGGAGGCATTGGTGCCGTCGACGATGACCGTGAAGCCGTCGGCGGCAGCCGCCTCGCGCACCTTCTGGAAGATGAAGCGCTTGCAGCGGTAGCAGCGGTCGGGCGGGTTCTCGCAGATTTCGGCCTGCGCGAGCACGTCGGTCTCCATCACCGTGAGCGGCACGCCCAGCGCCTCGGCCACACGCCGGGCGTCATCCAGTTCGAAGTCCGGTTGGAAGGCAGTCTTCACCAGGTAGGCACGCACTTCGCAGCCAGCGAGCTTCGCCGCCGCCAGCAGAAGCGACGAATCGCAGCCGCCGGAGAAGGCCACGGCCAGCCTCGGCTCCCGAAGCAAGTACATCTCCAACGGCTCGCCGAACAGATGCTGGCCGGGCCCCACATCCTCGGTGTCCTCGGCGATATGCGCCTCGTAATCGGCGGCCGTGCGGCTGTCCTCCAGCGAGCCAGCCTTCCTCACATCCATGGGAACACCCACCGCAATCTCTCCTTCCATGCACGCGGGCGGCCCGAAGGCCGCCCGCCCGGCCTGCCCGGCCCATAACCGCCGCAGGCAATCATTCGATTTCTTTTAGCGCAGCGTGATGCCCTCGGGCAGCTCGACGGCACGCCAGTCGTCGTCGGCTTCCTCGTCGCGCTCGACGACCTCCTCGACCGCCGCCGGCTTCTCCTCCTCGACGCTGCCGAAGGCGACACGGAAGGCATCCACGTGCATGCGGGGCACGGCGAACACCACCCGGGGCACCGCGCCGGGATGCTCGCCGATCCACGTGCGAATCAACTCGATCACCTGCGCAGAGGGGTATCCGTTACTCCCGCAGCCGAAGGCGCCCATGATGAGCGTCTGCACGTTGTTGGCCGCGGCAATGCGGAAGATGGTCTCGATGCGATCGGCAAGCGCCTTGTCGCACTCGCGCTCGGAACGGTGGTTATCCAGTGCGTAGGCGCGAATGGGCTCGGCGATGACCAGCACGTCGGCGCGGCGCGTGTCCCCCTCGCGGGAGAACAGCACCTCGGGCACGTACAGGGCACGGTCGGTGAACAGCGAGCCACGACGGTAATCGCGGTTCTTGTCGTAGAAGTCGCGTTTGTGGGCACAAAGCACCGGGTACAGGTTGCTCTCGGAACACAGGATCTGCTCGGGGCCGAAGGCGCCGTCCTCGTAGGCGCCGCCGGGACGCGTGAAGGCGCCGGGATCCACGATCATCGTCTTGCCCTCGCCGTCGCGGTACAGCGCCTCGGGAGCGAACGACGTCACCACCTTCGTCACCGTCTCGGTCGCCACCGGCACAGCAGCTGGGCCGTCATCGACAGGCGCATCCGCCGCTTCCACAGCGGCCGCCTCGGCCATCTCCTCAGCCGCGACGGCCTCTTCGCGCGCTTCCTCGTTGCCCACCTGGGCACCGTCGGCGTCGGCCTCGGCCATCGCCGCGGCCTCCTTCGCTGCGGCGGCCGCCTCGGCGCCCCACAGCAACCTGCGGCCCTCGCCCTCCTCATAGATACGGGCAGCCTCAATGGCCACGTCGGTTTCCTTTCCGAAGGCCGCCTTCATCAGCCCTGTGTGCCGCACCGCCTCTCGCCGGCGCTCCTCACGCTGCGCTTCCCTATCGGGTCTCGCGCCCCTGCGCTCACGCCCGTTATCTCGATCGCTGAAACCCGCCATCCAGCACTCCTTTCCGCCAAAGCGACACAGCAGGGGGATGCCCGCCCCCGCTCTTATACGTTAAATTTGAAATGCATGACGTCGCCGTCCTGGACGACGTAGTCCTTGCCCTCTTGGCGCAGCTTGCCGGCGTCGCGGCAGCCCTTCTCGCCGCCCAAGGCCACATAGTCCCCGAAGCTGGCCGTCTCGGCCTTGATGAAGCCGCGCTCGAAATCGGTGTGGATGACGCCGGCCGCCTGGGGGGCCTTCGCGCCTATAGGGATGGTCCAGGCGCGGGT
Source organism: Adlercreutzia muris (assembly GCF_041223505.1). Taxonomy (NCBI): domain Bacteria; kingdom Bacillati; phylum Actinomycetota; class Coriobacteriia; order Eggerthellales; family Eggerthellaceae; genus Adlercreutzia; species Adlercreutzia muris. The sequence goes on along the minus strand of NZ_JBCLQK010000006.1, from coordinate 86,548 downwards.
CTCGGTCTCGCCGCTCGTAAAGTAGCTCTGCAGACCCAGAAGATGGTAGGCCTCGCGGATGAGGCGGGCCAGGCCGCTCTCGTTAAGCCCCAGGGCCTCCATGTACTCCTTCGCCTCGGCCGGGTCCATCTCGGCCAGCTCGGCGATGTCGGCCTCAACCTTCGCGGAGATGGGCACGGGCACACAGCCGTCGATCTCGGGCAGCTCGGCATCTACCGCATCCTCGTCGACGTTGGCGATGTAGAGCATCGGCTTCATGGTGAGCAGGTGCAACTCGTAAATGGCCGCCACCTCGTCGTCGGTCAGCCCCAACGTACGGGCGCGATGACCCTCGTTCAGGCCCTCGAGCACCTTTTTGGCGACCTCCAGCTTTGCCACGCCGGCCTTGTCGCGCTTGGCCTCCTTCTCCAGACGCGGGATAGCCTTCTCCACCGTGGCGATGTCGGCCAAAATAAGCTCGGTCTTGATGGTGTCCACATCGGAGAGCGGATCCACCTTGCCTGCCACATGGGTCACATCCGGGTCGCCGAAGAAGCGCACCACCTCGGCGATAGCGTCGGTCTCGCGGATGTTCGCGAGGAACTGGTTGCCCAGGCCCTCGCCCTGGGAGGCGCCAGCCACAAGCCCGGCGATGTCCACGAACTCCACCGTGGCGGGCACGATCTTCGCCGGATGGTCGATCTCGGCCAGCGCATCCAAGCGCTCGTCGGGTACCGGCACGATGCCGACGTTGGGCTCGATGGTGGCGAACGGGTAGTTGGCGGCCAGGCCGCCCTTGTTGGTCATCGCCGTGAACAGCGTGGACTTGCCCACATTGGGCAGCCCCACGATACCGATTGAGAGAGCCATGGAAATCCTTCGATCCGATTGGTTTCAGTGATTGACTATCCTACCGCAAAACAACGAAGAGCGCCCACGGGGGCGCCCTTCGCCATGGAATTCTAACGGGCCTGCGACGCTACATCGCAAAGAGCCCGAATTGCGCGGCCACGTAGGCCACCAGGATGATGACAACGAGCACCGGGGCGATGTACTTGATCATGATCGTCCAGGCACCGGCGGCGGTGAACTTGCTGGAGATGCGCACCTCGTCGATGATGGCCTTGGGCTTGATGATCCAGCCGACGAACACGCAGGTGAGCAGCGCCACGATAGGCATGAGCACCGAGTTGGAGATGAAGTCGGCGAAGTCGAGCATGGAACTGCCGGCCCCAAGTGGCTCGATGAAGGAGGCTACGTTGTAGCCGGCATTGATGATGCCGCCGGCGATGACCACGAACGCGATCACGATGCCGAGGGCCTTCCCGCGGGAGCACTGCAGGCCGTCGTGCACGATGGAGACGAGGGTCTCCACGAGGGAGATGGCACTCGTGAGAGCAGCGAACAGCACCAGCAGGAAGAACAGAAAGCCGATGATGGTGGCCATGCCGCCCATGTCGACGAACACCGTGGGCAGCGTCACGAACATGAGGGAGGGGCCGGCCTTGGCGGCCACGGCGTCACCGGAGCCCATGGCCACGAAGGCCGCGGACACGATGAGCAGACCGGCGATGAAGGACACGCCCAAATCGAAGCCGCCGATGCGCAGCACCGAAGAGGTGAGGCTGTCCTGCTTGCGCATGTAGGAGCCGTAGGTGATCATGATGCCCATGGCCAGCGACAGGCTGTAGAACATCTGGCCCAAAGCGCCGATGACCAGCTCCGGCGAGAACTTGCTGAAGTCCGGCGTGAGGTAGTACAGCGCGCCCTCCACGGCACCGGGCATGGTGAGCGTGTAGATGGCAATGCCGATGGCCATGATGATGAGCGCCGGCATCATGAACAGGTTCGCTTTCTCGATACCGCCCTTCACGCCCAGGCCTACGACTACGAACACGATGGCCATGAACAGGAGCATCCAGATGTAGCTCTCCGCGCTCGAGGTGATGAAGCCGGTGAAGAAGTCGCCGCCGTCAGCGAGGGCAGCCGGCCCGTTCACCAGGTAGGCGGCCGTGTACTTCGTCACCCAGCCGCCGATGATGCAGTAGTACGGCGTGATGATGAAGGGCACCGCCGAGGCCAGAATGCCGATGAAGGCGTACTTCTTGCCGAAGCTCTTGAAGGCGCCGATGGCGGACTGGCCGGTCTTGCGGCCCAGCGCCGTCTCCAGCAGCAGCAGCGACACACCGAAGGTGAACACGAGCACCAGGTACGTGATAAGGAAGGTGCCGCCGCCGTACTTCGCCGCCAGATAGGGGAAGCGCCACATGTTCCCCAGGCCCACCGCCGATGCAGCCGCAGCCAGAATAAAGGCCCACTTCCCCGACCAGGAAGCGCGCTGCTTCTTCATTTCTCCTGCCATGGTTGTCCTTTCCCATTTCCAGGCACTCCCCCGTGCCTTTCCCAACAAGCGGAACGGGCGGCTGCATCGCGCTCGCGGTGCAGCCGCCCGTCGAAACCGTGTGATTATAGCGTGAAACCGCTGAGAGACGCCCGCTTTTCCGGGGAAAGGGGCGGCTCGCCGGGGGCGAGGGTGCGGGATACTCCGATTCGCTCAGTCGGCGGCTCCGACCCCCGGACCCCTACTCGAAGAGCCCTGCGGCGCGCTCAAGCTCACTTACGATGGCGATGTGCTGGGGGCACACGCTCTCGCAGGCGCCGCACTGGATGCACGCGCTCGCCTTGCCGGCGCCGGTGTTCCAGTTGTAGTTCTCCTGGGCGCGGTAGGCGTCGCCCATCTGGTCGTAGATGTTGAGCGACTGCATAATGGTGTTGATGTGCACCCCTTCCGGACAGCCCTTCATGCAGTAGCGGCAGTCGGTGCAGGGGACGCCAGGCAGGGCTACCAGAGCCGCGCGGGCCTCGTCGATCACCCCGTGTTCTTCGGCCGTAAGCGGCACGCCGTCCCTCATAATGGCCACGTTCTCGGCCACCATCTCCGGCGTGTTCATGCCCGAGAGCACCGCGATCACGCCCGGCAGCGAGCCGGCGAAGCGCAGGGCCCAGGACGCGAGCGGGGCGCCCGGCTCGGCCGCGCGGAGAATATCGGCCACCGGATCGGGCAGCTTCACGAGGGTGCCGCCCTTTACCGGCTCCATGATGACCACGGGCAGGCCGCGTTCCCGGCATACCTCGAAGCAGCGACGCGACTGGATGACGTCGCTCTCCCAATCCACGTAGTTCACCTGGATCTGCACGAAGTCAACCTCGGGGTGCGCATCCAGCACCTTCTCCAGTTCCTCGACGTTGTCGTGGATGGAGAAGCCGAACCGTTTGATCTTCCCCTCGGCCTTCTTCTCGGCGCAGAACTCCCACAGGCCGTACTCCTCGAAGCCGGCCGTGAGGGACTCGCCCAGGTTGTGCAGCAGGTAGTAGTCGAAGTAGTCCACGCCGCACTCCGCCAGGGAGGTGTCGAACATGGAGCGGGCCTCCTCGGCGTTCTTGGCAAGCCAGGCCGGCAGCTTCGTGGCGATGGTGAACGATTCGCGCGGGTAGCGCTCCACAAGGGCCTTGCGAAGGGCCCATTCAGACTTGCAGCCGTGGTAGCCGCGGGCGGAATCGAAGTAGGTGAACCCCGCGTCCATGAAGATATCCACGAGCTCACAAACTTTGTCGATGTCGATGGACGCGGGATCGTCCGCATCCCTGAGCGGCAGGCGCATGAACCCGAATCCGAGCGGCGCCAGCTTGTCGACCTTCTCCATGGGAACCCCCTTCTTTTATGCGCACGCGCAAAATATAAGTGAGGCCATCATAGCAGGTTAGTACGCCACACTCCAGAAAACGAGGCCCTTTGCCGGAGCGTTCTCGCCAGCGGCTTGGCGGCTCCGGGCGGCGAGCACCTCGGCCACCCAGCCGGGGTCGCGCTGGCCGCGGCCCACCATGGCGAGCGTCCCCACGATGGTGCGCACCATGGAGTGGAGGAAGGCATTGCCCCGCACGGTGATGACCCGGTGCGGCTCGCCTAAGATCTCCTCGGCGGCGATGGAGATCTCGCTCACGTGACGGCAGGTGGGCTTGCCTACCGCCGAGGCGGCCATGCAGAAACTCTTGAAGTCGTGTTCGCCGATAAGGTACGCCGCCCCGCGCTCCATGGCGGCGATATCCAGGTTCGGCCCCACGTACCAGGCAGTGCGCTCGGTGAACACCGGCGGGGTGTCGCCCGTGGCGAGGAAGTACCGGTACTCGCGCCACTGGGCATCGAAGCGAGCCGAGAAGCCGCGGGGCCGCTCATCCACCGAGCGCACCACGATGCCCTCGCCGGTAAGCGCATTCAGCGACCGGCGCAGGTTGTGCAGGCTGCGACCGCGCAGCTCGTCGCTGTCCACCTCGAAGGAGACCACCTGCCCGCGCGCGTGCACCCCCGCATCGGTGCGGCCGGCGCACACCATGTCCACCGGGCGGCGGAACAGCAGGGCCAGGGCCTCTTCCAGCTCCCCCTGCACCGTGCGCTGCCCTGGCTGCTTCGCGAACCCCGCGAAGGGAGCCCCATCGTAGGCCACCGTGCACGACAGCGTCTGCTCCCGCTCGCATTCAGCAGCCCGCTCTTCCAAGGTGGGACGATGTATCTCCGCGATCCTACGCAATCAAGGCCTCCGGGCCGAACAGGTCGCGGATCTCGGCCTTCATGATGGGCGAGCGGGCGTCTACCGAGACCGGCAGCTCGGCGCGGAACTTGCGGCCGTCGGCCTGCTCCACAAGCAGCACCACCCCGTCACGGCCAGGGAACTGGCGCAGGATGCGGCTCAGGTTGGCCGAGCGGCTCTGGTCGAAGGAGCGCGAGGGCACCTGCAGCTGCAGGTGGCTCGGCCGCGCATCTTCCTCGCGCAGCTCAAGGGCCTCCAGCTCGAAGGCCATGATCTGGCTGCCGCGGTCGTTTACCTCGAATTTGCCCTTCACCTTCACGATGGCGTCGTCACGAATGGCCTCAGCGTTCTCATCGTACTTGAAGCAGATGCATTCCACATGGCCGGTGGTGTCCTCCAGGGTGAACGTGGCCATCTTCGTCTGGCGCTTGGTCAGCTTCACCACCACATTGGACACCATGCCCACGAAGATGGCGTTGCGGATCTCGGCGGTGCGCTCGGCCAGATCGCCCAGGGAGAACTTCGTCATACGGGACAGCGCCCCCTCGTAGGGCGCCAAGGGATGCTCGGACACGTAGATGCCCATGATCTCCTTCTCGTAGGCGAGCTTCGTGCGCTTGTCCCACTCCACGCCGTCCGGCTCGGGCACGTCCTCCTGGAAGCCCGAATCGGCGTCGTCGGCGAATAAGTCGAACATGGACACCTGGCCTCGGTCGCGGTCTTTCTGGCGCTTCGCCGCGCCCTCGAGCATCGGCGTCTCCTCGATGAAGTGCATCATCTGCTTGCGCGTGTAACCGGTGGAGTCGAAGGCGCCGCCCTTCACGAGGGCTTCCAGGGTCTTGCGGTTGTAGGCCTTCGCGTCCACACGGTTCACGAAATCGTGCAGCGACGAGAACGGGCCATTCTCCTCGCGCTCCTCGATGATGGCGTCGGCCACGTTCTTGCCCACGCCGCGCACGCCTACCAGGCCGAAGCGGATACCCTCGGCCACCGGCGTGAACTCCGCGCGGGACGAGTTGATGTCCGGCGGCAGCACCGGCGTGCCGTTGTGGTTGCAGCTGGCGATGTAGCGGATGAGCCGGTCGGTGTTGCCCATGTAGCTGGTGAGCACAGCGGCCATGAAGTCATTCGGATAGTGCGCCTTCAGGTAGGCCGTGCGCATCACGAGGATGGCGTAGGCGGCCGAGTGCGACTTGTTGAAGGCGTACTTGGCGAACTTCTCGGCATCTTCCCAGATCTTCTCGGCGATCTCCAGGGCATAGCCGTTCTCCACGGCGCCAGAATTCCAGTCGGCCTGGAGTTGGCGCATGACATCGAGCTTCTTCTTGCCCATGGCCTTGCGCAGCTTGTCGGCCTTACCGGCAGAGAAGCCCGACATGGCCATGGACACCTGCATGATCTGCTCTTGGTAGACCATGGTGCCGAAGGTCTCCTCCAAGATGGGCCGCAGGCGCTCGTCGTAGTAGTGGGCCGGGGTCTTGCCGCTGGCCACCTTGATGTAGTCCTCCACCATGCCGGACTCCAGCGGGCCCGGGCGGTTCAGGGCGATAGAGGCCACAACATCAGAGAAGCGCGTGGGGGGCAGGCGCTTGAACAGGCTCACGTACAAGCTGCCCTCCACCTGGAACAGGCCGTCCATGTTGCCCGACTGCATGAGCTTGAAGGCGAGCGGATCGTCGGTGGGAATCTCCTCGGGAATGATCTTCTCGCCGGTGCGCTCCAGGATGTTCTTGCAGGCAATGGACAGCACGTCCAAGGTGCGCAGACCCAGGAAGTCCATCTTCAACAGGCCCAGGTCGGGCGTGTAATGGCCGTCGTACTGGGTGATGATGCCGCCGCCCTTGGTGTCGCGCTTCATGGGCACGTGATCGCTCATAGGGTCGCGGCAGATGATGGTGGCGCAGGCATGCACGCCCTCGCCGCGCACGTGGCCCTCGATGGAGCGGGCCGCGTCGATGATGGTCTTAACGTCCTCGTCGGTGTCGTAGGCCTTCTTCAGGTCGGGATTGGTGTCCAGGGCCTTGTCGATGGTGATGCCCAGCTCGTCGCCGATCATCTTGCAGATGCGGTCGCCCAAGCCGTAGGCCGCCTTGCGGGCCATGTCGGCATCGAGCCCCTGGCCCAGCTTCAGCGTGCCCGACAGAACGCGGGCCGTGTCGCGCACGGCATTTTTCGCCTGCAAGGTGCCGAAGGTGATGACCTGGGACACGTGATCCTCGCCGTAGACCTCCTTGATGTGGTTGATGACCTCTTCGCGGCGGCCCTGCTCGAAGTCGACGTCGATATCGGGCATCTCCACGCGCTCGGGCGAGAGAAAACGCTCGAACAGCAGGCCGTTGGTCAGCGGGTCCAAATCGGTGATGCCCATGGCATAGGCCACGATGGCGCCGGCAGCCGAGCCGCGACCCGGACCCACGCCGATGCCCTGGGAGCGGGCCCACTCGATGTACTCCTGCACGATGAGGAAGTAGGCCGGGAAGCCCTGTTGGATGATGATGCCCATCTCGTAGTCGGCACGCTCCTGGGCATCAGCGGGCACCGGCGTGCCATAGCGCTTCTCCAGCCCCTCCTGCACGCGCGTGCGGAACCACGACTCCTCGGTCTCTCCCTCGGGGAGGGGGAAGCGCGGCAGGATGGAGTCGCGCTCAAGCACCACGTTACACTTCTCGGCCACTTCCACCGTGTTGTCGCAGGCTTCGGGAAAATCGGCCAGAGCCTCGCGCATCTCGGCCTCGGTCTTCATGTAGAACTGATCGTTCTCGAACTTCATGCGCTTCTCTTCGTTCACCATGGCTCCGGTGCCGATGCACAGCATGATGTCCTGGGCGCGAGCGTCCTCCTTCAGCAGGTAGTGGAAGTCGTTGGTGGCGATGGTCTTTAAGCCCGCCTCCTTGGCCACGGCCGTCAGCTGGTGGTTCAACTCGGTCTGGGTGAAGCCGGCGTCGGTGCGCACGCCCTGGTTCTGCAGCTCGATGTAGAAGTCGCCCTCATCAAAGCAGCTGGCGAACTTCTTCGCCCACTCCACGGCGTCCTCGAAGCGGCGGTCGTCCAAAAGCTTCGGGATGATGCCGCCAATGCAGGCCGAGGTGCCGATGATGCCGCGACCGTACTTCTGCAGCATGGAGAAGGTGGTACGGGGCTTGTAGTAGAAGTTGTCCACATGAGACTCGCTGACCAGCTTCAGCAGATTGTGGTAGCCCTCGTTGGTCTTGGCCAACAGCAGCAGGTGATACAGCTTCGGCTTCACATCCTTGCGCAGCGACTCGTCGGCGGTGAAATACACCTCGCAGCCGAAGATGGGCTTCACGCGAACGCCGGTCTCCTTTTCCACGGCATCGCAGGCGTCGGAGAGCTCCACCACGCCGGACATGACGCCGTGGTCGGAGATGGCCACAGCCGGCATGCCCAGCTCTGCGGCGCGGCGCACCATGTCCTTCACATGGGTCAGGCCATCGAGCAACGAGTACTCGGTATGGTTGTGCAGGTGTACGAATGCCATAGGGTGTCCGCCCCTTCAGTCGGGTCTCGGCGCACGGAGTTCGGTTGTGGTGTGGCTATGCGCGCGTATCGTGTCATGCTGGGCCGGAAGGATGCTCGCCCCAAGCGCCGAGGCGCTCGCGCGACCCTGTCCGACTGCTCTCAAGTTCCGTCGGTTTTCTCGGGTGTCATGATACCAGCCCCACGCTCCAAGCGTGCGAACAAATGGTGGGTTTTGCATGGATTGCGCGTCTCACGGAGGATGCCGACGGAGGTCTAGCTGCAAAAGTGGCAGGACCGTTGCTCGCTCTCCATTCCGTTGACGTGCTCACCCACGAACATGGAGACGGATATCAGAACACACCGCAGCGTGGCCTCCAGCCCATCGGAGCACGCCGTCCACGTCATAGCTCTATCGTAAAGGGTCTTGCATTGCCCCCGCATTTGCGAAAACTACAAACCTCCGTGATATCATGCCAGCAAAGCGCGGTAAGAAACGAGGTGCACTATGCCTGAAATTTCTCTCTTCAGGGGTATTCGCGTAACCATGTACTACAACGACCATAATCCACCGCACTTCCATGCGGAATATGGCGGATACAAGTGTCTCGTGGACATCATGTCAGGTTGCGTGCTCAACGGATCCCTTCCCGCAAGACAGCTGAAGCTCATACTTGCCTGGAACGAACTTCATCGCGATGAGCTCATGCAAAACTGGGAGCTCGCGAAGGAGAATTGCGAGCTCAACCAAATTACGCCGCTCTAGGAGGCTCCATGCAATCTGACTACTTCCCCACCGTTGTACAAGCCGTTGCGGGGCCGGACAAGACGGTGTATGCCTATTTTTCCGATGGCCGCATCACACAGCTTGACATGAAAAAGAGCATCGCCGGCGGCGGAGTTTTCGAGCGCTTGGCAGACGATTCGTTCTTTGAGGAGGCGCTTACCGTTCTCAACGATACCGTCGCATGGGATGTAAGCGGACACTACGATCCCACAACCTGCATCGACATAGACCCTTTTGTTGCCTATGAGGCCAAAAGAGTCTCCGACCCGCTTGAGGATGCCGCATAAGAGCATGAACGCGCCGGGGCTCACTCGCCTATCCGTTGCAGAACTTGTATATCTTGGCCGCCGCGAATACGTTCATAAAGCACCGCTCGAGAGCTATCTCGTCAAACAGGTAACCAGCACTTCCAGAACAAACCATCGAGCCAGTTGCCCTTCGAGTATAATTACTGACGTATTGCGGTGCCCAAGCTGACAGCATACGGCAAAAAGACGGAAGGAGGCGCCAGCACTATGATTCTCTACCATGGGAGCAATGTCGAAGTGCGCCGCCCTCGTGTTCTCACCACAAACCGATCCCTTGATTTTGGCGCCGGTTTCTACACGACGTCAAACCTCGATCAGGCGAAACGCTGGGCCCAGCTGCAAGCGCAACGCCGAAGATGCGGCAGCCCCCTCGTCTCTGTTTATGAAATAAACGAGACCGTCTTTGAGTCGCTGTCACTCCTTCGGTTTGAGAGGGCCAATGCGGCGTGGCTCGATTTCGTCGTGGAAAATCGCAAAGGTTTGTATCAAGGCGCACTCTACGACATCGTCATAGGGCCCGTCGCCAACGATCGCACTATGAGCGTCATCAACGATTACATGAATGATCAAATCGATCGTGAGACGGCCCTCATCCTTCTGAAACCGCAGGGCCTCTCCGATCAGTACCGATTCGGAACCGAGAAGGCGCTTCGCCATCTCTCCTGCGAGGAAGTGATGCTCCTTGACTGAGACGACGCCTTCCATCATGCAGAACTTCGATTCCGAGGTATCTCGGCTCATCGCCGAGAGTCGGGGGCTTGACGCCCTTGAGGCGCTCAGGCTCTTCCTTCCATCGGAAACCCGCCTGATGCTCCTCGATAACGACTTGAAGATGTGGCACTTCAGCCCGTTGGCAGTCTTCGATATGTGGGAGAACGAGCAAGCCACCGGAGATCCACGCAACTCGCTGTACCTGCGAGGTGATGAGATTGCCTAAGGAATTCGTGTTCTTCACTTATCTGCTGGAAAGCTACGCGCAGAGCCGCCATACGAGAGCGGCGGATGTGCTCGCAGCCCTCGATGCCCAGGGTCGTACCGAGTTCGTCTACGACATGTACGAGATGTACCACAGCGAGGCTATCGAGAACGCGTTCCGCGATATCGACAGTCTCATCGCCACCGGCGAGCCGGCCTGGTAGGCATCGCCGCCCGATCCTTCACTCGGTATATGGCATTCCCCATCTGCACGCCATCATCACCCAGGCATAATAAAACCGCCGTTCTTTAGCGCGGTACCCAAACTAAGAGGGGCGCCCCGGATGGGACGCCCCTCTCAAAACAGGCTCAAATGCTGCGGGCTGCTTCAGGGCTCCGCACGACCTTGCGGGTCGCGGGCCTCCCTAGGCGGCGGCTCCGCTCACGTACTTCAGCTGCGCCTCGCACCACTCCAGCTTCTTCTGGTTGGTGACGAGGGTGGCCTGATCCTGCGCATCGTCGACCTTCTCCAGCTCGGCGATGATCGCGCGGCACTCATCGGCCTCGGCCTTCACGGCTTCGGCGTCGATGTCCTCCACGGCACATCCGAACCGGGCGAGCACTGTCACCTTGTCGTCGAGAACCGACGTCGCACCGCCCATGACCAGGAACTCCTTCTTCTCCTGCTCGTTCTCGCCGATGGTCAGCGTCACCAGACCGCCCTCGCGGTTGAGCGAGACGGACAGCTCGTGACCGGGCAGAACGCCGAAGTAGCCGTCGCACCCGGGGATGCTGGCGTAGGAGATCTCACCCTGGTACAGGGCGCGATCGGGAAGGGCCACCGTGCAGCGCATAACGGCCATTAGTTGCCGTCCTTCTGCATGGCGTCAAAAGCCTCGTAGACCTGCTCGATGGCGCCCTTGTTCACGAAGCACTGCTCCGGGATGTGGTCGCACTTGCCGTCGAGGATCTCCTTGAAGGAGCGCACCGTGTCCTCCACCTTCACGTACACGCCGGGCAGGCCCGTGAAGACCTCGGCCACGTGGAAGGGCTGGCCCAGGAACTTCTGCACCTTACGGGCGCGGTTCACGGTCAGCTTCTGGTCCTCGGACAGCTCGTCCATACCCAGGATGGCGATGATGTCCTGCAGGTCCTTGTACTGCTGCAGGATCTGCTGCACGCCCATGGCCACGTCATAGTGCTCCTGGCCGACGATCTCGGGATCCAGCGCGCGAGAGGTGGACTCCAGCGGGTCCACGGCCGGGTAGATGCCCAGCTCAGCGATGGAGCGGGACAGAACGGTCTTCGCGTCCAGGTGGGTGAACGTGGTGGCCGGAGCCGGGTCGGTCAGGTCGTCGGCGGGCACGTACACGGCCTGCACCGAGGTGATGGAGCCGGTCTGCGTGGAGCAGATGCGCTCCTGCAAGTCACCCATCTCGGTGGCCAGCGTGGGCTGGTAACCCACGGCGGAGGGCATGCGTCCCAGCAGAGCGGACACCTCGGAGCCGGCCTGGGTGAAGCGGAAGATGTTGTCGATGAACAACAGCACGTCCTGACCCTGATCGCGGAAGTACTCCGCCTCGGTCAGGCCCGCCAGACCCACGCGCAGACGGGCTCCCGGAGGCTCGTTCATCTGGCCGTACACCAGGCAGGTCTTCTCGATAACGCCGGAATCGGTCATCTCGAGGTAGAGGTCGGTACCCTCGCGGGTACGCTCGCCCACGCCGGTGAACACGGAGGTGCCGCCGTGCTCCTGGGCCAGGTTGTTGATGAGCTCCTGGATGCACACCGTCTTGCCCACGCCGGCGCCGCCGAACAGACCCGTCTTGCCGCCCTTGACGTAGGGCTCAATCAGATCGACGACCTTAATGCCGGTCTCGAAGGTCTCGGTGGTGGTCACCAGGGTGTCGAACGGGGGCGCGGGATGGTGAATCGGGCGCCACTCCACGTCCTCGGGCATGGGCTTGCCGTCCACGGGCTCGCCCAGCACGTTCCAGATGCGGCCGAGGGTCGCCTTGCCCACGGGCATCATGATGGGGGCGCCAGTGTCCTGGGCCTCCAGGCCGCGCACCATGCCGTCGGTGGACGTCATGGCGACGGTGCGGACGATGTCGCCGGGGAGGTGCGTCTGCACCTCGAGCACGGTGGAAACCTCGCCCGAAGGGGTCGTTGCCTTCACGGTCAGGGCGTTGTAGATGGCCGGCATGGCGTCTGCCGGGAACTCCACATCCACAACGGCGCCGACGATACGGACGATGCGTCCGATAGCGCCTCCCTTGGCCGCTTCAGTAGAAGTAGTTTCAGCCATTTAATCCTCCAAAGCTGCGGCACCGCCCACGATCTCGGTGATCTCCGTGGTAATGGCGCCCTGGCGCACGGTGTTGTACACGCGCTCCAGGGTGGAGACCATCTCGTTCGCGTTGTCGGTGGCCGACTTCATCGCGTTGCGGCGGGCACCTTGTTCGCCCGCTGCGGAATCGAGCATCGCGTAGTAAAACGCGTTGTTCAGGTAGGCGTTCATCATGTAGGACATGACCGACTCCGTGCTCGGCTCGAAGTCGATGTCGCCCGGGATGGCGGAATCGTCCCGCTCGCGGAAGGACTTGAACACGTCCTCCTCCTTGGCCTTCAGACCCAGAAGATCCGCGTAGGACTCCTCCTTCACCGGCAGCACCTGCTGCTCCACCAAGGACTGCTCGGCGGCGTTCTTCGCGTGGTTGTACACGATGAACACCTCGTCGAGCTTGCCCTCGGCATAGGCCTGCATCACGTAGCCGGACAGCTCGGCGGCCTGGGCGAACTCAGGATCGGCCGAGTATCCCGCGAAGGAGAACACCGGCTCGATGCCGCGGTAGGTGAAGTACCCGATGGCCTTTTTGCCACAGGCAGCCACCTCCACCTCGGCACCCTCGCGCTGCTTTTCCTTCGTGAGCTTCTCCACATAGCGAAGCACGTTGGTGTTGAAGCCGCCGGCAAGACCGCGGTCGGAGGTGACGGCTACGATGAGCACCCGCTTCACCTCGTCGTGGACCTGCAGCAGCGGCTCCGTATCCAGATGAGCGTACTTTGCCGTGCTGATGAGCATGTCTGAGATGGCGACCGCCCAAGGGAGCGCGTTGTCCACGCGCTCGGAAGCGCGGCGAATCTTGGCAGCGGCGACCATTTCCATGGTGCGCGTGATCTGCTTCGTCGAGGTGACGGATTTGATTCGCCGTTCGATGTCGTGTAGGTTGGGCATGGTCTACCTACCTTACGCTGTGGCGTCGAAGGACTGCTTGAAGGCGGCGATGGCCTCCTTCAGAGCGGCCTTGGTCTCGTCGGAGAGCTTCTTCTCCTTGTTGATCGTCTCGATGATCTCCGGCTTGGAGGCGCGGATCGAGGAGAGCAACTCGGTACGGAAGCGGACAACGGCATCCAGCGGCAGATCGTCGAGGAAGCCCTCGTTGCCGGCAAAGATGGCGATGACCTGCTCGGCGACGGGCATCGGGCTGTAGCGGCCCTGCTTCAGCAGCTCGGTCATGTGCGAGCCGCGGGTCAGCTGATCCTGCGTGGCCTTGTCCAGGTCGGAGCCGAACTGGGTGAAGGCCTGCAGCTCGCGGTAGGACGCGAGGTCCAGACGCAGGGAGCCGGCCACCTGCTTCATGGCCTTGATCTGCGCGGAGCCGCCGACTCGGGACACGGAGATGCCCACGTCGACTGCCGGGCGCTGGCCCTGGAAGAACAGGTCGGTCTGCAGGAAGATCTGGCCGTCGGTGATGGAGATCACGTTGGTCGGGATGTAGGCGGACACGTCGCCTGCCTGGGTCTCGATGATCGGCAGGGCCGTCATGGAGCCGGCGCCGTTCTCGTCGGACATCTTGACCGCGCGCTCCAGCAGGCGGGAGTGCAGGTAGAACACGTCGCCCGGGTAGGCCTCGCGTCCCGGAGGACGGCGCAGGGTCAGCGACATCTGGCGATAGGCGACAGCCTGCTTGGACAGGTCATCGTAGATGATGAGCACCGCACGGCCCGGGTTCTCGGGACCGGCGGGCTCGCCGTTCTCGCCGTTGTAGACGAAGTACTCACCCATGGCAGCACCAGCCATGGGGGCGATGTACTGCAGCGGGGCCGAGTCAGACGCGTTGGCGGAGACGATGATGGTCTTCTCCATGACGCCGTGGCGCTCGAGGGTCTCGACGACGCCGGCAACCGTGGAGGCCTTCTGGCCGATAGCGACGTAGATGCAGATCATGTCGGTATCTTTTTGGTTGATGATGGCGTCGATGGCGATAGCGGTCTTGCCGGTCTGGCGGTCGCCGATGATGAGCTCGCGCTGGCCGCGGCCAATCGGGATCATCGAGTCGATGGCCAGGATGCCGGTCTGCATGGGCTCGTGCACCGGCTTGCGCGAGGTCACGCCAGGAGCCTTGAACTCCACGGGGCGGTAGCCTTCGGGAGTGATGGGGCCCTTGCCGTCCACGGGCATGCCGAGCGGGTTCACGACGCGGCCGAGCAGGCTCTTGCCCGCCGGAACCTCGACGATGCGACCGGTCGTGCGGACCTGGTCGTTTTCACGAATTGCGGTGACGTCACCGAGGAGCACGGCGCCGACCTCGTCTTCCTCGAGGTTCTGGGCCAGGCCGTAGACGGTCTTGCCCTCCTTGCTGACGAACTCGAGCAGCTCGCCCGCCATGGCGTCGCGCAGGCCGTCGACGCGCGCGATGCCGTCGCCGACCTGGATGACCGTGCCGACCTCGCGAGACTCGACGCTGACGTTCAGCGCCTCGAGCTGCTTGCGCAGGGCATCGTCAATGGACTTAGCGGTGATTTCAGTCACTAGCATTCACCTCCATCTGAAGTATCTTTGAGCACCTGGCGCGCGTTGGTGAGCTGGGAGACCATGCTCGCGTCGATGCGCTTGCCGTTGGCGCTCATGATGATGCCGCCCAAAATAGACTTGTCGATGCGCTCGCGCAGAACGATCTTCTTGCCCAAATCGGCTTCGGCTTTGCGGGTAATAAGGGTGCGCAGGTTGTCGTCGAGGGCGACGGCCGTCGTGACGTCCACCACGCAGAGGTCGAGCTTGGAGCTAAGCTCCTCGCCGTAGGCCTCGTAGACGCGGGGAAGCAGACTCGCGTTGCCGCGCTCGGCCATAACGGCCACGACCTCGGTGAACACCGGGTTGCAGTCGGCGAAGACGGCCTTGGCTAGGTCGTGGCGCTGCTGCGGGGTGTAGTCGAGGTTGGAGAGCGCCTGGGAGAGATCCATGTCGGCGTTCATGACGCGCAGGACCTCCTCCATCTGGTCGCGAACCTCCATCACGGCGTCCTGGCCGCCGGCCCCGTTGGCGCTGTCAAACATGACGGCGGCGTAGGTGGCGACTTCCTCTTTGACGACGAGGCGATTAGTTGGCATTGAAACTACCTGCCTCGCTCACGTAGCGCTCGATGATCTTGCGGTGCTCGCCCTCGGTGAGGTCCTCGCCGATGAGCTTGGCCGCCACGTCGACGGAGATGTCGACGACCGAGCCCTGAAGGTCGGCCACGGCCTGCTTCTTCTCGGCCTCGATGGCGACCCTCGCCTTGGCGATCATGTCCTCAGCCTCGGACTGGGCCTTGGCGCTGATGTCCGCCTTCACCGCCTCGCCCGTGGCACGGGCGTCGGAGATGATCTGGGCGGCCTGGGCCTTGGCGTCAGCGAGCTGCTGCTTGTACTCCTGGAGCACGCGTTCGCTCTCGATCTGAGCTTCCTCAGACTTCTTCAGTGCTTCTCTGATGGTGTTCTCGCGCTTCTCAAGCATGGCGTTGAACATCGGCCAGCCGAACTTGGCGAGAACGACCCACAGAAGGATGAAGGCGACGAGCATCGGTACGAACTCGATGGGGTCAGGAAGGATGGCGGCGATGCCACCCCCCTCTTCCCCTTCGCTTGCGAACGCGAGCGCAGGGAAAGCGGTGCTGACGAACAGCGTGCTCACGCCGATGCCCGCCACCGCCTTATTCGCTCTTGCTTTCACGTACCTACCTCCTTCTAGCCTCAATGGCCTGGATAAAACCGGACAGACCAGAAACTAGACGATGAAGCAGGTGACGAAGCCGATGAGGGCGAGGGCCTCAGCCAGAGCGGCGCCGATGATGAAGTTGGTGAACAGACGACCCTGCACCTCGGGCTGACGGGCGGAGCCGACGCAGCAGCCGTAGCAGGCCAGGCCGATGCCCAGGCCGGGGCCGAGGGTGCCGAGGCCGTAGCCGATGACCTTCAGAGCAGAGAGTACGAGTTCGATTTCCACAATGTCCTCCTTTTACCGTTTTTGAGCCTGTTTCTCAAAAACAACAACAGTATGGTCAACCGGATCCGTGGATAGAGCCGGGAAAACCCTTGCGGGGAGCGGCCGGGCGGCCGCGAAACGGCGCCGAGGCGCCAGGCCTCCTAGTGGGAGGAGGTAGCGCCCTGGATGTACACGGCGGAGAGCACCGTGAACACGTAGGCCTGGATGAAGGCCACGAGGCACTCGAGCGCGTACATGACGAGCAGCAGCGCGAACCACGCGACCGACGTGGCCGCCAGGGGCATGGCCGCGGGGATGCCGCAGGAGATGAAGATGGACGTGGCCAGGGCGAAGATGCCGAGCACCATGTGGCCGGCGAACATGTTGCCGTAGAGTCGCACGGCCAGGGTCAGCCAGCGCAGCACGAGCGAGATGAACTCGAAGAACCAGATGACCGGCACCATGGGGGCGGGCAGGCCGGACGGGGCGATGGCCTTGATGTAGCCGAGCCCGCCGTGCGCCTTGATGCCGCACCAGTTGAAGTAGACAAACGAGATGGTGGCCAGCGCCCAGGTAACCGAGATGGTGCCCGTGGGGGTCATGCAGCCGGGGATGAGGCCCACGAAGTTGGAGATGAGGATGAAGAAGAAGAGCGTCGCGAGGAAGGGCACGTGCTTCTTGTAGCCGTGGCCGATGATGCCCTCACCCATGTCATTGCTCACGAACTGGTAGCCGTACTCGACCGTGTTCACGAACTTGCTCTTGGGAACAAGCGTCAGCTTGCGCGCCACGGTGAGCACCACCGTCGCGGTGATGATCCAGCAGATCACCATCCAGAACATGTACTGGGTCATGCCAATCCCGCCACCGCCGAACACGATGGAAGGATCGAAAGAATCCTTCAGTTCCGCCGCATGGTGCGACAGTTGCTCAAGAGCGTCCACGTATCAACCCTTTCCTCTTACTTTCTCACGACGGTGCGCACGCCGTAGGCGATGGCCACCGTGCTCAGGGCAATGACCTCGGCTCCCACGAAGGGGAGCGCAAGCCCGCGGTCAAAGGCAATGCAGACGACAGCCGTCATGACCAAGATGACGAAGGACGCGAGCAGCGCCACGAACAGCACCATCATGGAGCCGGCGACGCCCGCGGAGACCGTCTTCCTCGTCATGCGCAGCCCGAACAGCAGCGGGAGGAACCCCACCAGCCCGGCCAGCGCCCCGAGGATACCTGCGACTAATGCCATAACCCGTCCTCATCCGAGCGCCTTATCGCGCACTTTGCCCTTTAAACCGCTACGTATGATAACGTCAGCGGGAATGAGGATAGGTGAGAGATTGTGAAAATAGGCGAGCGGCGCGCCTGGGCGCGCGGGGCGCCTGGGCGCAGCACGGCCCGGCCGAGGGCCGGGCCGTACGAGGCGATGCAGAGGGGGGCAGCGCGGGGGGGTGACGCACGGCCCGCAGGGAGCGGCGCGCGGCGGCGCCCCGGCTCGGCTAGCGCGCGGCAGGGTCTTGCGGCTCGAAGACGCGCACCTTGATGCCCGACTCCGCGAGCAGGGACATGGCCAGCTCGTCAGGGTAGGGATTCTGGTAGACGATCTCGGTGATGCCCGAGTTGATGAGCATCTTTGCGCACACCACGCAGGGCTGGGTGTTCACGTAGATGGTGGCGCCGTCGATGTCGGTGCCGAAGCGCGCCGCCTGGATGATGGCGTTCTGCTCGGCGTGGAGGCCCCGGCAGATCTCGTGGCGCTGGCCCGAGGGGATGCCGAGCTCCTGGCGCAAGCAGCCCGTCTCAGCGCAGTGGGCGAGCCCCGTGGGCACGCCGTTGTAGCCCGTGGCCAGGATGCGGCGATCCTTGACGATGATGGCCCCCACCCCGCGACGCAGGCACGTGGTGCGCTCGGCCACCTCGTTGGCCAGCTTCATGAAGTACTCGTCCCAGCTGGGGCGGCTGTCCTTGAACCCCTCGGACATGGCGTCCTCCTTCCCCGCCGGCGCGCGCGGCGCCTGCGGCTACTTCGTTCCGAAGATGCGGTCGCCCGCGTCGCCCAGGCCCGGCACGATGTAGGCGTTCTCGTTGAGCCCCTCGTCGACGGAGCACGTGTAGATACGCACGTCGGGATCGGCCTCAAGCACCGCCTCGATGCCCTCGGGCGCGGCCACGAGCACCATGAGCTTGATGTTCTTCACGCCTTGCTTGCGCAGGTACTGGATGGCCGCCACGGCCGAGCCGCCGGTGGCGAGCATCGGGTCCACCACGAGCACGTCGCGCTGATCGATGCTGTCGGGCAGCTTCGCGTAGTACTCGTGGGGCTCGTGGGTCTCGGGATCGCGGTACATGCCCACGTGTCCCACGAAGGTGGAGGGCATAAGCTCCTGCAGGCCGTCCACCATGCCCAGCCCGGCGCGCAGGATGGGCACGATCACCATCTTCTTGCCCGCCACCTGCTTGCAGTCGGCCGTGCAGATGGGGGTCTCCACCTTCACGTCCTCCAGGGCCAGATCGCGGGTGGCCTCGTAGCCCTCGAACAGGGCCAACTCGCGCACGAGCTGACGGAAATCCTTGGAGGAGGTGTTCTTGTTGCGCAGCTTCGACAGCTTGTGCTGCACCATGGGATGATCGATGACGACGACGCGGTCGTTGTGCTCCATAACGCGCTTCCTTTCGTGTGGATCGAGAAGGCA
This sequence comes from Adlercreutzia muris, assembly GCF_041223505.1. NCBI lineage: Bacteria > Bacillati > Actinomycetota > Coriobacteriia > Eggerthellales > Eggerthellaceae > Adlercreutzia > Adlercreutzia muris. The sequence continues at coordinate 67,559 of NZ_JBCLQK010000006.1, read as the reverse complement.
GTCCCGCCGGGGAAGGGCCCAGCGGCGGCTCGTGCTCGGGCAGGTCCTCTCTTTCGGAAATATTGGTGTGGGGATTTTACCCCAATATTTCCGAGTCTGCGGAATCTGCGCGCGAACCGTCGCCGGGCCCTTCCCCTGCCCTCACTTTATTGTCTAGTACTCCAGTCCCGGATACAGCGGGTGGGCGTCCAGCAGGGCGTTCACGCGGCGGCGCACATCGGCGAGCTTGGCCTCATCGGCGGCGTTGAACACCGTGGTGGCGATGAGCTGGCCCACCTCGTAGAAGTCCTCGGCGGTAAATCCGCGGGTGGTGGCCGCGGCGCTTCCCACGCGGATGCCGCTCGTCACGAAGGGCGAGCGCTGCTCGTTGGGGATGGAGTTCTTGTTCACCGTGAGCCCCACGCTCTCCAGCAGCTTCTCGGCGTCCTTGCCGGTGATGTCGGAGGCGGTGAGGTCCACCAGGCACAGGTGGTTGTCGGTGCCGCCGGACACCAGGCGCAGGCCGCCGTCGATCATGCCCTGACCGAGGGTGCGGCAGTTCTCCACCACATGCTCCATATAGGTGCGGTACGCAGGGCGCAGGGCCTCGCCGAAGGCCACGGCCTTGCCGGCGATGACGTGCATGAGCGGGCCGCCCTGGGCGCCGGGGAAGATGGCCTTGTTGATCTTGGCCCCCAGCTCGTCGGAGTTGGTGAGGATGAAGCCGCCGCGCGGGCCACGCAGGGTCTTGTGGCTCGTGGAGGTGACGATATCGGCATGGGGCACCGGGCTCGGGTGCAGGCCCGCGGCCACGAGACCGGCGATGTGGGCCATGTCCACCATGAGGTAGGCGCCCACGGAATGGGCGATCTCGGCCATGCGCTCGAAGTCGATGAAGCGCGGGTAGGCCGAGGCGCCGGCCACGACCACCTTCGGACGGCACTCCTTGGCGATGCGCTCCACCTCGTCGTAGTCGATGACCTCGGTTTCCGGGTCCACGCCGTAGGAGACGATGTGGTACAGCAGCCCCGAGAAGTTCACCGGGCTGCCGTGGGTGAGGTGGCCGCCGTGATCGAGGCTCATGCCGAGTACCGTGTCACCGGGCTCGATGATGGAAAGATAGGCGCCGAAGTTCGCGCTGGCGCCGGAGTGGGGCTGCACGTTGGCGTACTTCGCGCCGTACAGCTCGCAGGCACGATCGCGGGCCAGATCCTCCACCATGTCCACCTTCTCGCAGCCGCCGTAATAGCGACGGCCCGGGTAGCCCTCGGCGTACTTGTTGGTGAGCACGCTGCCCACGGCCTCCATCACGGCGCGGGAGGTGAAGTTCTCCGACGCGATGAGCTCCACGCTGCCGCGCTGGCGCGCCAACTCGGCCCGCAGGCACTCGGTTACCTGAGGGTCTTCCCCGGCGAGAAATTCCAAAGCCATAACATCGTTCCTTCCCTTTATAGGTATATCCACGCATCAAACTTGTATCTCAATATTCCAGCATCACGCGTTCTCCCGGGTTCGCCCCAGGAAGTCAACGGAGCTTGTTACTCCTCAAGAGCCATGATCTTTTCCACCCGCCCCGCATGGCGACCCTCGCCGAAGGGGGTGGCGAAGAACGCGTCCAGAATGCGCTCGTTCTCCTCCAGCGGCACGAAGCGGCCGGAAAGCGTGATGACGTTCGCGTCGTTGTGCTCGCGGCACAGGGCGGCGAACTCGGGGTTGATGATGTTGGCGGCGCGCACACCGGGCACCTTGTCGGCGGCCATGGCCATGCCGATGCCGGTGCCGCACACGAGCACGCCGAAGTCGGCGGCGCCGGCGGCCACGTCACGGGCCACGGGCGCGGCGTAGTCGGGGTAATCCACCCGATCGTCGTTGGCAGGACCGCGGTCGACGACCTCGACGCCCTTCCCCTTCAGGTAATCCACGAGGGCCTGTTTCTGCTCGAAGCCGGCGTGGTCGCTTCCGATGCTCACGCGCATGGGCGTCCGTCCTTTCCAACGCTGGGGCACAACGCTCCTATTGTATGCGCTTGGGCCCCGCGGCGACGGGCGGAATTCCCCAACCGAGAAAAGAATCGGAAATCGGACACGCAACGCCCTATCCCTCCTCCCCCAATTCCGCCGGATCGAAGGAGCCGACGAGATCCAGGAGCTCCTGCTTCTTGTGGATGCCGAGCTTGGCGTAGAGCCGCCGGCAGTGGGTACGGATGGTGTTCTCGGACACCACGAGATCCTCGGCGATGCGGGCGACGGTGTTGCCCCGGGCGATCAGCTCCATGACCTCGGTCTCCCGGGCGCTCAGGCGGTAGTGGCGCTGCACGAGGGCCGCCTGCTTCGACATGCGGTCCTGGTAGACCGGGGGCGCCTGGCCCGGTCGGGCCTTCGGGGCCCGGGGCTGGAGGGCCACCAGCTCGATGTCCGTGGATCGGGCGCTGCAGCCGGCCGGCTCCTCGACGGCGCGGCGCGAGAACAGGCGCCGGAAGCCGCCCTGGCCCACAAAGTACATGAGCCCGAGCAGGTACACCGCCGCCAAAGCGATGCCCGCCAAGGGGGCGATGCCGGCATAGCGGATGCCCTCGGCGAAGGTGCCTCCGAGGAAACCCACGTCATGGAGCATGTAGACGATGCAGCCGAAGAAGCCGTAGATGAAGACGGGGTTGATGCCGCGGTTGCGCGAGGCCTGGGCGCACTGGATCATCATGAGCACGGTAAACACGCTGTACACCGCGTAGAGCACCGCCGCGAGCCACCGCTCGTACTCGGGCGCGAGAAAGGGCAACAGCAGAAACGACGTGATGACGAAGGGGAAGAACGCCTGGTAGGCCCCGACCACATCCATGTGGAGGTCCTGGTGGCGCCAGGCGATGAGCAGGGCGAGGGCCGCCACGAGGGTCGCGGCCATGGACAGCACGTTGACGAGCGAGCCCACGGAGGGGTTGCCCACGGCCAGGGAGCGCATGATGCCCGTGCAGAACCCGAGCGCCCCCACGCACAGGGCGCTGCGCCAGTAGTCGCCGATGACGCGGCGGTACACCTGGGGATGCTCCCGGGGCACATCCTCGAACATCGGCTAGTCCCGGTTGATGTCGCGGCTCTCAAGAACGATGGCCAGGGCGAACAGGGGCAAGAACACGAGCGGGATGAGGAAGGCGGTCACTGCCACGGGAATGAGATAGAGGGCGAAGTAGAACACCGTGCCCCACACCGTGCCGCCGATGAGGTTGCGATCCCCTTCCTCCGAGGCCATGGAGGCGAAGAGCCGCTGCCAGAGCATGTAGAACCCCGCCGACCCGAGGCCCAGAAGGGCGCCGCCCGCGGCCACGAGCCGAAGGGCCCAGCCGTCGAAGTAGATGGCCCCGATGAGGCAGCACCATCCGAGGAAGTAGGGGGCGATGGTGAACTGCACGAGGAAGCTCCGCGTGGCCCGGGGCAGGAAGTAGGATCCCAGCAGACTGGCGAGGTAGCTCAGGGAGAACACGAGGGACTGGCACAGGAAGAACCAGAAGATGATGCCGCGGGTCTGAAACTCCAGGGGCAGGAAGGGAAACACGCCGCCCCAGACGCTGGCCGCGTTGATGGCGAGGAAGAGCCCGTAGCCCAGGGAGGCCGCATTGGGCTTGAGCAATCGATAGAGCAGGCTGCCGGTGATCGGCCCTCCCGCGCTGCCGTTCCCGCGTTCCATGACTTCCTCCCCACCCCGGTGCCGACTTGCTCATTGTAAGGCATGTGCCCGAGGAAATGGGACCGACCAACCCCTTTCTGACCAGGTTTTTTCTGGAATTCACATACATTATGCGACAAGCGGGAAGCCTTTGTGGACTAGGATTTCGCCATTCCCGGCACCGCGCGGTCGCCCCGAGCGGGCGTGCGGGCGGGAAGGTTCTCACGGCCGCGGGAGAGCGCGGCCGCCGTACCCACGAGGAAGAGAAAGAGGAGGGACGCAATGTCTAAGGAACTGAGTCGCCGCACCTTCGTCCAGGGTTCCGCCCTGGCCGGCCTCGGTGCCGCCGCCCTTGGCGGCAGCGCTCTGTTCGGCTGCTCGTCCGAGCTCGCCGAGACGGGAGCCGATGGGAAGGCCGAGCCGGCGCCGGTAGAGGAGAAGATCGTCTGGAACCACTGCGCCATCAACTGCCCGGGCCGCTGCGCGCTCAAGCTCCACGTCGTCGACGACGAGATCGTGCGCGTGGAGACCTATGCCGCCGACAGCGACGACATGGACGACATCCAGCCCCGTGCCTGCCTGCGCGGCCGGGCCTATCGCGCCTGGGTGAACCACCCCGACCGCATCAACTACCCCATGAAGCGGGCCGAGGGCTCTAAGCGCGGCGAGGGAAAGTACGAGCAGATCACCTGGGACGAGGCCATCGAGATCATCGCCCGCAACTACCAGGAGGTCATCGACAACTACGGGCCCGAGGCCGTGTACATGAACTACTGCACCGGCAACTACGGCGTGACCGCCCGCCCGTGGTTCCGCCTGCTGAACTCCCTCGGCAACGGCTATCTGGCCTTCTACGGCAACTACTCCTTAGCCCAGCTCATGTGGATCACCCCCTACATCTTCGGCGCCAGCGTGGGCGCGGGCTCGTCCCTGTCGGCCGCCCGCGATTCCGACCTGGTGCTCATGTTCGGCACGAGTCCCGTGGAGACGCGCCAGGGCGGCGCGGTGTCCCACCACGACTACGTGGCCATGCGCGAGATGACCAAGGGAAAGATCTACGTGATCGACCCCCGCTTCAACGACTCTCTGGCCGGCCGCTCCGACGAGTGGCTGCCCATCAACCCCGGCACCGACGCGGCGCTCGTGGCGGCCATCGCCCATGAGCTCATTGCGAACAACCAGGTGGACAAGGAGTTCCTGGACACCTACTGCGTCGGCTTCGACGAGGCCACCCTGCCCGCCTCGGCCCAGGGCCAGAACAAGTCCTACCAGGACTACATCATGGGCACCGGCTACGACAAAGTGGAGAAGACGCCGGAATGGGCCGCCCCCATCACCGGTATCGCCGCCGACAAGATCCGCGCCCTGGCCGGCGAGATCGCCGCGGCCAAGGCCCTGTTCGTCGACCAGGGCTGGGGTCCGCAGCGCCGCAGCAACGGCGAGATGACCGGTTGGTCCATCTGCATGCTGCCCATCCTCACGGGCAACATCGGCCTGCCGGGCACGAGCAACGGCCTGCGCGAGGGCTCCTACAGCGTCAACCTCACCAGCATGCCCGACGGCGAGAACCCCGTGAAGGCGAAGATCTCGGTGTTCTCCATGGTGGACGCCATCGACCGCGGCCACGAGATGACCGAGAAGGCCGACGGCGTAACCGGCGTGGAGCAGCTGCCCTGCGACATCAAGTTCGTCATCAACTACGCCGGCAACTGCATCACGAACCAGAACTCCGACATCAACTGGGTCCACGACGTGATGTCCGATGAGAGCAAGTGCCAGTTCGTGCTCGGCTCCGACATCCTCATGACCGACTCGCTCAAGTACTCCGACGTCATCCTCCCCGACCTGTTCCGCTTGGAGCAGCCCTCCATGATCGGCACCGGCGGCGACGGCGGCTACATGCTCGCCGGCTCCGAGCCCTACGCGCCGAAGTTCGAGCGCAAGAGCGCCTATGACGCCGCAGCCCTCATCGCTGCGGCGCTCGGAAAGGAGGAGGCCTTCACCGAGGGCAAGACCCAGGAGGACTGGCTCCGCGAATGCTACGAGACCTCCCGCGAGAAGGATCCCGAGCTGCCCACCTATGAAGAGGCCATGGAAATGGGCGTATACACCCGCAAGAACCCGGCCGGCGCCGTCATCGCCATGGCCGAGTTCCGCGCCGATCCCGTGGCCAACCCGCTTGACACCCCCTCGGGCAAGATCGAGATCTACTCCGAGGCCCTGGCCGACTACATCGCGGCCCACGAGTTCGCCGACGACGACTTCGTGGCCCCCATCCCGGTCTACGCCCCCGAGTGGTACGGCGCCGAGACCGTCACCGACGAGTTCCCCCTCCAGCTGTCCGGCTTCCACTACCGGGGCCGTCTGCACTCGTCCTGGGGCGGCGTGGAGATCCTGAAGGAGCTGAACCCCCAGGAGGCCTGGATCAACCCGTCCGACGCCGCCGAGCGCGGCATCGAGCAGGGCGACACCGTCCGCGTGGAGAACCAGTTCGGCACCATGGAGCTGCTGGCCAAGGTGACGCCGCGCGTCATCCCCGGCACCGTGGCCTGCGCCCAGGGCGCCTGGCACGACGCCGACATGAACGGCGACCGCGTGGACAAGGGCGGCTGCATCAACACCCTGACCACCCATCGTCCCTCGCCCTTCGCCAAGGGCAACCCCCAGCACACCAATATCTGCCAGGTCACCAAGGCCTAGGGCCGCGCGCACGGAAAGGATGAGACATCATGGCACAACTTGCTTTCTACTTCGACGGCACGCGCTGCACCGGCTGCAAGACCTGCGTGTTCGCCTGCAAGGATAAGAACAACCTGGATGTTGGCATGGCCTACCGCCGCGTCTGGGAGTACACCGGCGGCACCACCGAGAAGGGCGCCGACGGCACCTGCACCACCTCCTGCTTCAGCTATTACACCTCGGTCAGCTGCAACCACTGCGACAAGCCCATCTGCATGGCCAACTGTCCCCAGGGCGCCATCAGCAAGGACGACGAGACCGGGCTCATGGCCGTGGACGCCGATTCCTGCATCGGCTGCGGCACCTGCGCGAACGCGTGCCCCTACGCCGCCCCGAAGGTGGATCCCGAGACGGTGAAGGCCGTGCGCTGCGACGGCTGCGCCGACCTGGTGGCCGCCGGAGAGCTGCCCGCATGCGTCATGGCCTGCCCGGCCCGGGCCCTGAAGTTCGGCGACGCCGGGGCCATGGCGGCCCTCGGCGAGCGCGGAGCCACGGCCCCGCTGCCCGATCCGGCCGAGACCGAGCCGAATTACTTCATGACCCCGACGGCCGATGCCCGCGCGGCGGGCTCCAGCGAGGGCTTCATCGGCAATCCCCTCGAAGTGGCCTAAGGGCTCGCGGCGCCCGGCCGAGGGAAACGAACGGCCGGGCGCCGCAGCGGCGTCCTTTGGGCGCTTTTCGGGCGGGGGTGCGCTACCATGGGCGCCCCTGCCCTGTTTTTTCGCCGCGCGACACCAAGGCGCGCGGCTTCGCGAGAGGAGGTGCGCGCCATGGCCCAACTCGGGTTCTTCTTCGACGGCTCCCGCTGCACTGGCTGCAAGACCTGCGTCGTCGCCTGCAAGGACGGCTTCGATCTGGGAGTCGGCGTGGCATTTCGCCGCGTCTACGAGTGCGTGGAGGGCTGCACCGAGAAGGACGGCGCGGGCATCTGCTCCACCACCTGCCGCGTTTTCTACCTCTCCCTCGGCTGCAACCACTGCTCCCGGCCCGTCTGCATCGAGGTGTGCCCCACCCAGGCCATGGCCAAGAACGAGGCCACGGGACTCGTGGCCGTGAACACCAGGAAGTGCATCGGCTGCGGCTACTGCCACCTCGCCTGCCCTTACAACGCCCCTCAGGTAGATAAGAGCCGGGGCCACTCGGTGAAGTGCGAGGGCTGCCCCGACCGCCTCGCCGCCGGCGAGGCGCCCCTCTGTGTGCTGGCCTGTCCCGCCCGGGCCCTCGGCTTCGGCACCGCCGAGGCCATGGCCGCTCGGGGCGAGCGGGCCAGCGCCCCTCCCCTGCCCCCGGCCGAGGAGACCTGCCCGAACCTCTATATCAAGCCCAGCCGCGACAGCCGGGCAGCCGGCGGCGGCGTGGCCATCGGCAACGTTGCCGAAACCCGTTAGGACGCCCCGTGATCGGACTCGACACCGCCCTCGGCGAGATAACCCTCGTCCTGTTCACCACCCTCGCGCCAGCCGGGGCCATGGCCCTGCTGCTCATGGGGCTGCCCATTCTGAGCGGCCGGGCTTCCTGGGCCGAGGTGCGGCGCATCAGCACCTACCTGTGCCTGCCGCTCATCGTGGCCATGGTGGGGCTCGTGGCCTCGGCCACCCATCTGGGCAGCCCCGCCAACGCCCTCTACGTCTTCGCGGCCGTGGGCTCCTCCCCGCTGTCCAACGAGGTGCTCTGCGCCGTCGTCTTTCTCATGCTCGGCGGCCTCTACTGGCTCTACTCGTTTCGCCGCGCCCCCAGCCCGCGCTTGCTGCGCCTGTGGATCGGCGCCATCGACCTGGCGGCCCTGGCGTTCATCGCCTCCGTGGGATTGGCCTACTCCGCCCGCACCATCATCTCCTGGAACCTGTGGGAAGTGCCTGCGGCCATTGCGGCCAATGCCCTGATGGGCGGCCCGCTGGTGGCCCTTGCCGGCTACGCCGCGGGCCGCTGCGCCTCCCTCACGAACCGCCGGGCGCGGCACCTCATCGCGCTCGCAGCCATAGCCCTGACCGCGAACGTCGCGGTCTACGGGCTCCAGGGGGTCGATCTTGGGAACATGGGCAACGCCGTGGCCTCCGCGACCGACCTCGTGCCCGCCTACGGGGCAGCCGTCGCGGCCTTCGCCCTACTGGGCGCCGCCGGCATCGTCGTTGCCTGGCGGACGACGCGGAACCTTCCGACCGACGGCACCCCGCCCGCGGACGCGGGCCGCTTCCGCCTCGTGGGGCGCCTCTGCGCGGCGGCGGCTCTCAGCCTGGCGGCCATCTTCGTCATGCGGTTCTGCTTCTACTTGGCCCACCTGACCGTGGGCCTGGGGGTGTAGGGCACGGCTGCGCACATCAACGCCCGCCGCCCTCGCTGCGCACCCGCCCTAGCTGCGCACCCGGGCCACGGCATCGCGCCAGCGGGCAAGGCGGCTGGCGCGGGCAGCCTCGTCGAAGGTGGGCAGGAAGCGCTCCTCCCCTTCCCGCAAAGCTGCGAGCGCCGCCGTGTCGGGCCAGAAACCCGTGGCCAGGCCGGCCAAAAACGCCGCTCCCAGGGCCGTGGTCTCGGCGTTGGCCGGGCGGCGCAGGGACACCCCCAGCATGTCGGCCTGGAACTGCATGAGGAAATCGTTGGCCGCCGCGCCCCCGTCAACGTTCAGCACCGACAGCGGCACGCCAGCGTCCTCGGTCATGGCCTGCGCCAGGTCGCACACCTGGTAGGCGAGGGCCTCCAAGGCTGCCCGCACAATGTGGGCGCGACCGGCCCCGCGGGTGAGCCCCAGGATGGCACCGCGGGCATCGGCGTCCCACCAGGGCGCCCCCAGGCCCGTGAAGGCCGGCACCACGACCACGCCCTCGGTGCTCGGCACGCTGCGGGCAATGGCATCGGCGTCGGCCACGCTGTCGATGATGCCGAGCTCATCGCGCAGCCACTGGATGAGGGCCCCGGCCATGAACACGCTGCCCTCTAAGGCGTACTCGGTGCCCTTCGTGCCCGGGGCCGAGGCTGCCACGGTGGTGAGGAGGCCACTTCGGCTCGCGCAGGCCTCATGACCCGTGTGCATGAGCAGAAAGCAGCCGGTGCCGTAGGTGTTCTTCGCCTGACCGGCGGAAAAGCAGCACTGGCCGAACAGGGCCGCCTGCTGGTCGCCGGCCACGCCGCAGATGGGAATACCCTGCACAAGCCCCGGGTTCGCCGTCACGCCGAAGTCGCCGGCCGAGGGACGCACCTCGGGCATGAGGGAGGCGGGGATGCCGAAGAGCTCCAGCAGGTAGGGATCCCAGCACCCCTCGTGGATGTTGTAGAGCATGGTGCGACTCGCGTTGGTCACGTCGGTGGCGTGCACGGCCCCGTAGGTGAGCTTCCAGATGAGCCAGCTGTCGACGGTGCCGAAGGCGAGCCCGCCGGCCTCGGCGCGGGCCCGGGCACCGGGCACCTCCCCCAAAATCCAGGCGATCTTGCTCGCCGAGAAGTAGGCGTCGGGAACCAGGCCCGTGCGGGCCGTGATCTCGGCCGCTACCGCCGGGTCGCCCGTCAGGGCCTCCACCATGGGAGCCGTGCGGCGGCACTGCCACACGATGGCGTTCGCGATGGGCTCGCCGGTAGCGCGGTCCCACACCACGGTGGTCTCGCGCTGGTTGGTAATGCCGATCGAATCGATCTCGGCCGGGCTCACGCTGTAGGTGAGCAAGAGCTCGGTCAAGGCGCCCAGCTGGGACGACAGGATGTCGTGGGGATCGTGCTCCACCCAACCCGGCTGAGGGTACAGCTGCGGAAAGGGCCGCTGCACGCTGCCCACAGCCCGGCCGCCGCGATCGATGAGCATGGCCCGAGACGACGTAGTGCCCTGATCGAGCGCGATGACGTACTTCTTCATGAGCGTTCCTCGATCCACTCCAAGACAAAGTCGTACACTTCCTCCTTGCCGATCTCATTCAAGATCTCATGGCGCATGGCGGGGAAGAGCTTCAGCGTCACGTCCTCGGCGCCGGCGGCTTCCATGGCCCCGGCGGCCCGGGCCACGCCGCAGCCGCAGTTCCCTACCGGGTCGGCATCGCCGGCCACGAAGAGCAGGGGCACCTCGTGAGGCGTGGCCCGGTAGGCCGCGGGGCTGTTGGCGCGAGCGGCCAGCTCGGTCAAGGTGGCGTAGGCGCCGGCCGAGAACATGAAGCCCGCGCGCTCGTCGGCGATGAAGGCGTCCACGACCGCCGGGTCACGGGAGAGCCAGTCGAAGGGCGTGCGCGCGTCCTTCACCTGATGGCTGTAGGCGCCGTCGGCCAGGCTGTGCAGAAGCTTGCTTTTGTAGTCGGCCCCGCGCACCTTGACGATGGCGCGGGCAAGCACGTTGCCCGCCGCGGCCACGACCTCGGGCTGGTTGGCCGTGCCGCAGAGGACGGCACCGGCAAGCCCCTTCCCGAAGCGCGGCAGGTAGTTGCGCAACACGAGGGAGCCCATGGAGTGGCCGAACATGAAATAGGGCACCTCGGCCGCCACCTGCTGGCTCACGAGCAGGCGCAGCGACTGCACATCGGCCACGAGCGCGTCACCGCCGTGCACCGGGTGCATGCGGCCACGATGGGCCGCAGTGGGAGCCGTGTCGCCATGGCCCACGTGGTCGTGACCGCACACCAGGTAGCCGGCGCGGGCGAGGCAGCGGGCGAAGTCGTCGTAGCGGCCGATATGCTCGGCCATGCCGTGGATGAGCTGCACTACGCCCCGGGGACGGAAGGTGCCGAGGCTCTTCCCCGCTCCCTGGGCGCGATCCTCCCGCAAGGAGGCGGGCAGCCACAGCACAGCGTGCACCGCGCTCTCCCCATCGGCGGAGTCGAACGTGAAGTCGATGGGGTCGAGAGAGGTCGCGGCGCTATCAGCCGGAGCACCGGCCGCAACGACAGCGGGCCCGGTTACGGCAGCTGCCGGCTCGCCGGCCTCGCTGATCGGTGAGAGGTCGGTTAGGGAATCAGTCATGGGAGCACTCCTCTATATCGCGGGAACTGACGGGGCCGCATCGCAGCACGCTCGGCTTGACGGCCGTGCAATCGATCACCGTCGAGGCCAATCCGCCGCCACTGGCGCCGCACGGGCCCTCGAGGACGCCGGCTGTGCGGGAAACCAGATCGCCGTCGAGCAGCTCAGGCACGGCGGCCGCGGGAGCACCCGACAGGTTCGCCGAGGTGACGGCCAAAGGGCAGCCCACGGCGCGGATGAGGGCGAGCACCTCGGGAGAGGCCGGCATGCGCAGGCCGATGGTGCCTTCCGGCGAGCGAAACGCAGGAGGCACCGCCTCGGAGGCCCGCACCACCAGGGTGAGGCCGCCGGGCCAGAAGCGCCGGGCCAACCGATGCACCCAGGGGTGGACTTCGGCACCGTAGCGGTCGAGGGCCGCCGGGCCTTCCACGAGCCACGCCACGGCCTTGCCGGCAGGGCGCCCCTTCAGTCGAAAGAGCACGCCGGGGTCGTCCACGGCATCCACGGCCACCCCCACCCCGTACACGGTGTCGGTGGGCATGACCACCGCCTCGCCGGCGGCAAGGGCGTCCGCAGCCTCATCCACGGTCAGGAACTTCACGATGGGATCACCTCGCATTCTGAGACGATGGCCTCGGCCACGCGCAGGCCGTCCACAGCGGCGCTCATGATGCCGCCGGCATAGCCGGCCCCCTCCCCGCAGGGATAGAGCCCGGCGATGTTCGATTGGAAGCCCCCGTCGCGCTCGACGCGCACCGGGCTCGAGCTGCGGGCCTCCACGGCGGTCATGACCGCCTCGGGACTTGCGAAGCCATGGAGCTTGCGATCGAGGGCCGGCAGGGCCTCGACCAGGGCGTCGGCCACAAAGGACGGAAGGCAGTCGCGCAGGTCGCGCCAGGCCGCGCCCCGCGGGTAGGTGGGGCGCACCGCGGCAGACGGCGCTGTCGGGGCCGTGCTGCCCAGAAAGCCGCCGACAGTCTGGGCCGGCGCGGTGTAGGGCGCGTTGCCGCCCGCGCACCCCAGATCATAGGCGGCCCGCTCCAACGCGCGCTGGAAGGCGACGCCCGCCAGGGGGTCGTCGCCGGGCAGGTCGTCGGGGCGCACCTCCACGAGCAGGGCGGCATTGGCGTTGGCGCCAGCGCGGGCATGGCGGCTCATGCCGTTCACGCACAGGCCGCCCTCCTCGCTGGCGGCGGCCACCACCTCCCCGCCCGGGCACATGCAGAAGCTGTACACGCCGCGCCCGTCGCCGGTCTTCACGGCCAGCTTGTAGTCGGCCGCCCCGAGGGCCGGATGAGATGTGGCCGTGCCGTACTGAGCCTCGTTCACGAGGGCCTGGGGGTGCTCGATGCGCACGCCCACGGCGAAGGGCTTGCGGGCGAGGCTCGCGCCGAGGCGGCCGAGCAGATCGAAGGTATCCCGGGCCGAATGGCCGCAAGCCACCACGATGCGGTCGGCTGGAACCGCCTCGACAGATCCCGTGCGCTCGTCGACGAGGACGGCGCCGGTCACACGGCCGTCTTCCACTGCCACGTCGGCCAGGCGCGTGAGGAAGCGCACCTCGCCGCCCGCCTCTTCGATGGCGCGGCGCAGATTGCGCACCACGTCCACCAGAAGATCGGTGCCGATATGGGGCTTCGCGTCCACGAGGATGTCCCCAGGCGCCCCGGCCTGAACGAAGGCCTCCAGCACATGGCGGATGTGCGGGCTCTTGATGCCCGTGTTCAGCTTGCCGTCGGAAAACGTGCCGGCGCCCCCTTCGCCGAACTGGATGTTCGTGCGCTTGTCGAGGGGCGCGCCGGCGTTGAAGGCTTCCACGATGGCCACGCGCCCGTCCACATCGGCCCCGCGCTCCACTACCAGCGGCGCCAGGCCGGCCCGGGCCAGGTACAGAGCGCAGAACAGCCCCGCCGGCCCCGTGCCCACGACGATGGGGCGCATCTCGCCGCCGACAACGGCGGGCACCGTCAAGGGCGGCGTCGGCTCGAAGGGGCGCACGGTCACGCCCTTCGCCGGCGAGGGCACTGCCCCGTCGGCCAGGGCCGTGGCCACGGTCACCACCCCGTGCACGTTCGCCTTCTTGCGGGCGTCGATGGAGCGCTTCAGCAGCCGCACCTCGCCGAGGGCCGTCGCCTTCATCCCGAGGGCCCGGGCCACCTCCTTGCGGAAGAGCCCCTTATTTCCAGGGAGCAGCGCGTCAAGGGAGACGGGAATGTTCGATGCCTGGATCATCGCCGCCCCCGCTTCCTCGAACCAACAGGCTCCGAGCGGGACGAGGGGGTCTGCGCGCAGTTCCGCAGCGACTGCGACAGTCCTGCGGACTGTCGCACCAAGCGAGGACTGTCTGAGCACGGCGCTCCCTCGCCCCGCTCGGAGCCGGAGGAGGGTGCCAGCCCCTCCACCGCACTCTTCCCCGCGAGCAGCCCCGAGGCCCAGGCCCAGTGCAGGTTGTAGCCGCCGCAGGGGGCGTCCACGTCCAAGGCCTCACCGACCACGTAGAGGCCTGGCACGCCGCGCACCTCGCAGGTACGCGCGTCAACGGCAGTTACCTTAACGCCCCCACGATGAACCTGGCACTGGCGCACATCGCCTGTCCCCGTTACCGGCAGGCGCAGCCCCTTGAGCACCGGGGACAGGCGCGCAAGCCCAGTCTCGTCCACCGCAGCATCTCCCCTCAGTCCGCACGCCTTCAGCAGCACATCGGCCACCGGCGCAAGCACCATGCCACGCATCAGATCTTCCCAGGTAATCGACCGCCTGAGAGCGCCTTGCAGCCGCGTCTGCCGGGCGCGCAAGAACGCTTCCGCGTCCTCCCCGGGCACGGCAGCCACGAAATCGACAGCCAGCTGGTCGCCCGGCTCCATGAGCCGGCTGAGATTGAACGCGGCGATGCCCGACACGCCGTACTTTCTAAACATCACCTCGCCCACCTCGCGAGCGACCAGACGCCCCCCGCGCCAGAGCTCCAGCGCCCCGCGCACGCGAATGTTGTCCAGCTGGCGCGGCCAGCGCGGGTCGGTGGCGATGGGGCCGAGCGTCGGCGCAGTCGCGCAGAAGGGCACGCCCACAGGCAGCAAGCGTTCCCCCACCGCGCCTCCGACGGCCACGATCACTGCATCGGCCCGCTCCAGCCGGCGGTCGACCAGGCGCAGCGTGAAGCGGTCGCCCTCGCCGCGCGGCGCCTCCACGGCAGCCACTTCGCTTTCCACGAGCTCCCGTACCCCAGCCGCCGTGCACGCTGCGCGCAGGCAGTCGAGCACGCTCGTGGCCTTGTTGGCCAAAGGATACAGCCGCCCCTCCCCCTCTTCGCGCCATACGAGCCCGCGCTCAGCGAAGAAGCGCAGCACCGCATTGGCCCGCACGTCCACTGGAGGCGGCGAGTCGTCGCCAGACGACGCACCGCCTTCGAACGTCGCCTCGCAGGCGCCCAGCGCCTCTTCCACAAACGAGGCGTTGCGGTACCGCCCCGCGTCGATCACTGCGTTGGAAAAGTTGCAGCGGCCGTTGCCCGTGGCCAAAATCGAGCGCCCCACGCGATCGGACGCCTCGTACACGGTCACGCGCACCTCGGCGAGCGCACCAGCGCCGCGAGCCGCCTCGGCCGCGGCCACCGCCGCCGCAAGCCCCGCCGCCCCGGCGCCTATGATTGCAATCGTCTTCATGGGCCCAGTATAAAAGAAAGGCGACCCTCCGCAGAGGATCGCCTTCGTTCTGAATCAAACCCACAGCTTCGCGCTAGGCAGCGAGGCGTCCGCGGATCGGGGAAACCGCCCCCGACAACCTTATTTGCTGTCCAGCTGCGGGATGGGGGCCTCGTCGCGCTCCTCGAGGTTGCCCTCGTACACGTAGTGGCGCGTCTCGCGGGCGATGAGGCCCGAGAGCAGCAGTACCATGATGATGTTGGGGATGGCCATGAGCGCATTGGTGATATCGGAGACCGTCCAGACCACATCGCCCACGCCGATGGCGCCGAGGAAGGCCACCAGCACGTAGAGCATCTGGTAGGGGCGGATGGCGCGCTTGCCGAACAGGTAGGTGACGCAGCGGTTGCCGTAGTAGGACCAGCCGAGAATGGTGGAGTAGGCGAACAGGATCATGCCGAAGATGAGGATGGGCGTGCCGATGTAGGGGATCTCGGCGAAGGCCGCCGAGGACAGGGCCGCACCGGCGGTAATGTTGCCGGCCATGATCTCAGCCTGCAGGTCGGCGTTGCCGAGCATAGTGGACACGAGCACGAGGCCGGTGAGCAGGCAGATGACCACGGTGTCCCAGAAGGTGCCGGTCATGGAGACGAGCGCCTGGCGCGCCGGGTTGCGCGTAGCGGCCGCCGAGGCCACGATGGGCGCCGAGCCGAGGCCCGACTCATTGGAGAACAGGCCGCGGGCGCAGCCGAACTGCAGCGCCAGCATAAGGCCGGAACCGAGCGCGCCGCCGAAGGCCGCCTTGGCCGTGAAGGCGCTCTCCACGATGAGACAGAGCGCCGGCCAGACAAGCTCCCAGTTCATACCGAGGATGACCACACAACCCCAGATGTAGGCGAGCGCCATGAAGGGCACGAGCTTCTCGCAGACGTTGGAGATGACCTTCACGCCGCCGAAGATGACCACGGACACCATGATGACGATGGCCAGGCCGATACCCCAAGCCGGCACGCCGGGCAGGTTCGTGGAGATAACCTCGGTCATGGCCGAGGACTGCACGGCCGAGCCAATGCCGAACGACGCGATGGCCGCGAACAGGGCGAAGGCGCCGGCGCCGAGCATGGCCCACCAGGGAGTGTTGCCAGCCTTGTCGACAAAGCCGCGCTTCCAGGCGTACATGGCGCCGCCGAGCATGTTGCCGTTGTGGTCCTTCACGCGGTACTTCACCGCGGCGAAGGTCTCGGAGTACTTGGTGGCGATACCGAAGACGCCGGTAATCCACATCCAGAACACCGCGCCCGGGCCGCCGGCGATGATGGCCGTGCCCACGCCGACGATGTTGCCGGTGCCGATGGTGGCCGACAGGGCCGTGCACAAGGCGCCGAACTGGCTGATGTCTCCGGGGGCGTCGGGGTCCTTGGTTACCGATAGCTTGATGGCCGTCGGCAGCTTCCGCTGGATGAACCCGGTGCGGAAGGTCAAAAAGATGTGGCTGCCCAGCAGCAGCACGAGCATCGGCGGTCCCCATACGAAGCCGTCGATGGCGTTGATGGCGTTCACGATCATATCCATGAATCGCACTCCTCTCCTACGGGCGCGTCGGCACAGGGCCCGCGAGCGTAAGGCCCCCAAACCCCATCGCGGTCCGAGCCGCCGCCAGAGCGACCCGGGCACTTTAACGCGCTAAAGTACCCGCATTATAGGCAGAGAAGCTGAGCGGCAATGTTAACAATGAGAGAATTACCAGCGAACGGCAGCCGCACGCCCCGCGCGCCGTGGGGCATGCGCGGGCGCGGGGCGCGGTTTCGCCCGTCGGCGGCCCCGGTGCTACAGCTGGGCCTTGTCCACCACGGGCACGGGCTCGGCGTACTCCTCGTCCAGATGCCCCTCGTAGACGAAATGCCGGGTCTCCCGCGCGATCATGCCCGACAGCAACAGCACCACGATGATGTTGGGGATGGCCATGAGCGCGTTGCCGATATCCGAGATGGTCCACACCACGTCCCCCACCCCGATGGCCCCGAAGAAGGCCACGGCCACGTACACGATCTGATAGGGCTTGATGCCCTTGGGCCCGAACAGGTAGGCCACGCAGCGGTTGCCGTAGTAGCTCCAGCCCAAAATGGTGGAGTAGGCGAACGAGCACATACCGAGCACCAGGATGGGCGTGCCGAACACGGGAATCTCGGCGAAGGCGGCGCTGGCCAGCGCCGCACCGGTGGCGATGGAGGGATCGGCGAGGATCTCCTGGCCGATCTCGGGATGGGCGATCATCGTGGACACGAGCACGAGACCGGTGAGCAGACAGATGACGCCGGTGGACCAGAAGGCGCCGGTCATGGAGATGAGCGCCTGGTCGGCCGGGTTGCGGGTCTTGGCAGCGGCCGCCACGATGGGGGCGGTGCCCAGACCGCTCTCGTTGGAGAACAGCCCGCGGGCGCAGCCGAATTGCAGGGCCATGATCATGCCGGAGCCCACGGCCCCGCCGAAGGCGGCCTTCGCCGTGAAAGCGCATTCCAGGATGAGCCCCACGGCCTGGCCCAGCACCGGGGCGTTCATGGCCATGATGACGAGGCAGCCGAGGGCGTAGGCGCCGGCCATGACGGGCACGAGCCATTCGCACACCCGGGCGATGGAGTTCACGCCGCCGAAGATGACCGCCGCCACGGCCACCACGACGACCAGACCCACGGCCACGGCCGGAATGGCGGGAATGGACGAGGTGACGATACCCGAGATGGCCGCCGCCTGCACCGCCGAGCCGGTGCCGATGGTGGCGATGATAGCGAAGGCGGCGAAGGCCACGGCCCCTAGCGTCGCCCACCAGGGCACCGTGCCATCGGGCCGGGCGAAGGCCCGCTTCCACACGAACATGGCGCCGCCCATCATCTGGCCGCGCCGGTCACGCACGCGGTACTTCACCGCCGCATAGGTCTCCACGTATTTAGTGGCAATGCCGAACAGGCCGGCGATCCACATCCAGAAGATGGCACCCGGGCCTCCTGCCAGAAGCGCCGTGGCCACGCCCACGATGGAGCCGGTGCCGATGGTGGCCGCCAACGCCGTGGCCAGGGCCCCGAAGCTGGAGATATCGCCTTTGCCGTCGGGGTCGCGGCGCACCGACCTGCGGATGGCCGCCGGCAGCTTGCGCTGGATGAAGCCGGTGCGGAAGGTGAGGTAGACGTGGGTGCCCAGAAGGAGCGCGATCATCGCGGGGCCCCACACGATGGAGTCGATAGTGGTGAGGATGTCAGTCATAGGTGAGAGAGGCCTCCCGTAGTTCGTCCGCCGACGAGGGGCGGGAGGACCCCGTGCTCAAACAAGTCCTCGCTTTCGGAAATAATGGTGTATGAATTTTACACCATTATTTCCGAGACTGCGGAATCTGCGCGCGGGCCCCTCCCGCCCCTCGTCGACTTCCCCGCTCCCCTTGTGCCGACCTCTCTCACGCCCCCAATCCTCACCTCGGAAAAGAGCAGTGCGGCCGCAGATGGGCCGCACAGGGAACAACTTCGTTACAGCCGATGGCGGCTACAACTGCACCGGGTTCCAGCTGCCGTCGATGTCGCAGATCCAGGCCTCGGCGTCCTCGATGGTGAAGAAGGTCAGACGCTCGTCGTCGGCGCTCGCCCAATCTTCCCCGAGGGCCACCATGTGCTTGAAGCCCTCTTCGCGGGTACGGGCGTCGGCGGTGTCGGTCAGGTTCGCCTTGCCGCGCAGGATCACCCATCCGGCGCCCGACTTCCAGGCGGTCAGCTCCACGGAGGGGTTCGCGGCCATCTCGCGGTAGCAGTCCTTCGTGGTGGCGGTGCAGAACTGGATGTCGCCGTCCTGCATCATGGCGAAGCTGAAGGGGCGCACGTGGGGCCGTGGCCCTTCCGGAGTCTCCTCCACAGTGGACAGGTACCACGCGGGAACGCTGGTCAGGTAGCTGACGATGGTCTCTTTTCCTTGGGACATGGGAAATTCCTTTCTAAATGAAGTTCACGGCGATGACGGCGGCCAGCATAAGCAGAATGGCACCCGTACCCACGCCGTCGCGCCAGGTGAGAGCAAGGGGGTTCAGGCGCGTTATGCCCACGCCGCCATGGTAGCAGCGCGCCTCCATGGCGCCCGAGAGCGTCTCGGCGTGCCGAAAGGCGCTCGCGAACAGCGGCACCATAAGGGCCGTGAGCGTGCGCACGCCCCCCTTGAAGGGGTTCACGTTGAAATGGGCCCCGCGGCTGACCTGGGCCCGGTAGATGACACCGAGCTCGGTCATGAACTGAGGCAGGAAACGCAGGGCGATGCCGAGGATCATGCCGAGCTCGTGAGCGGGTACGCCGATGCGGGCCAGCGGCGCCATGAGACGCTCGAAGGCCGCAGTGATATCCAGAGTCGTGGTGGTCAGCGTGAGCAGGCTCATACCCATAAGCAGCAAAAGCAGACGACAGCCGATGAAGACGGCCGATTGCAGGCCCTTCTCGCTGATGCAGATAACGCCCCACTGGAAGTACACCTGGCCGCCTTGGACGAACAACACGTTCAGAAGCGCCGTCAGCACCACGAGCACGAGCAAGGGCGCCAAAGCGCGCACTACCTGGATAAGCGGGATGCGCGACGCCGCGTAGAAGCCGGCGACGAACAACGCCGCCACCGCCAGGGAAAGCGGGGTGGCGGCGCAGAACACCGCCGCCATGAGCACAAGGGACAGCACGAACTTCACCCGCGGATCCATGGCGTGCACCGCTGATTCCTCGGGCCAGTACTGGCCGATGATGGCGCGCTCAGCCATGATCGACACCGCCCTCGGCGCACAGGTCGCCGCAGGCAGCCCCCGGAGCGGCATTGCCGGCATCGGCAGCCACCTCGCCCGTGCCGTTCGCGATGCCATCCAGCTGCGCGGCAATATCGGCCGCAAGCGCCTCCTCGTCGTAGAGCGCGCGGTTAAGCGCGAACCCCGCCTCACGCAGGGCGTTCGCGAAGGCCTGGGGCGCCGGGGCGGCCAGCCCCACCGCCTTCAAGGCCGCCGGGTCGGCGAATACCTCGGCGGGCGTGCCGAGGGAGAACATGCGGCCCTCGGACAGCACGAGGATGCGGTCGGCCAACACCGCCAGATCCTCCATAGAGTGCGACACCATCACAACCGTCATCCCCGAAGCGTGAAACGATGCGATGAGCGCCAGGAAATCGGCGCGGGAAAGCGGGTCCAGGCCGGCCACCGGCTCGTCGAGCACGAGTACCTCGGGCTCCATGGCGAGCACGCCGGCGAAGGCAACGCGGCGCTGCTGACCGCCGGACAGGTCGAAGGGGCTGCGCTCGCCGATCTCGTCGACCGACAGGCCCACGAGGGCGAGGGCCTCTTCTACCCGGCGCGCCACCTCCTCCTCGGGCAGCTTCATATTGCGCGGGCCGAAGGCCACGTCATCGTAGACCGTGGTGGCGAACAGCTGGTTCTCGGGGTACTGGAACACAAGGCCCACCCGGCCGCGCACCGTGGCGGCAACGCCCTTGGCGGCCAAGTCCTCGCCGTCGGCGGTGACCCTGCCGCAGGTGGGATGCACGAGCCCGTTCATATGCTGGATGAGCGTGGACTTGCCGCTGCCGGTATGCCCCGCCACACCGAGGAATTCCCCCGGTTCCACGGCAAACGTCACCTCGCGCAAAGCCCAGCGCGCATCGGGGGCGTTGCCCCAGTCGGCGCGGCGCTCCTGCTTCTCGGCGGCCCGCTTCCCGCGGCGGCGCTTCGCCTGGCCGCCGTCATAGGAGTAGCTCACATCTTCGAACGCAAGGCGCATAGCTCCTCCTTCAGCTCGTCGTCGGCAATGCAGGTGCGCACAGGCACGCCGGCGGCCTGCAGCCTGAGGGAGAGCCGGCAGGCGAACGGCACCTCCAAGGACAGCGCCCGCAGCTCGTCGGCCCGGGTGAGCACCTCGGCGGGCGCGCCGTCGAGCACCACCGCGCCGCCGTCGAGCACCACCACCCGCTCGGCCGCGGCGGCCTCCTCCATGTAGTGGGTGATCATCACCACGGTCATGCCCGCGGCGTGCAGCTCGCGCACCACCCGCATGAGCCCGGCGCGCCCGCGCGGATCGAGCATGGCCGTGGCCTCGTCCAGGATGAGGATGGCCGGGTCCATGGCCAGCACGCCGGCAATGGCCACGCGCTGCTTCTGGCCGCCGGACAGCGCGTGAGTCTCGTGCTCCTCGAAGCCCATGAGGCCCACCTCGGCGAGCGCCCGGGTCACCCGCTCGCGCAGCTCCGGATTGGGAACGCCCAGGTTCTCGGGCCCGAAGGCCACGTCGTTCTCGATGAGGCTCGCCACGATCTGGTCGTCCGGGTTCTGGAACACGAGCCCGGCGTTGGAGCGGATGAAGTAGGTCTGCTCGTCGTCGCGCGTGTCGCATCCGAACACGCGCACCTCTCCCTCGTCGGGCAGAAGCAAGGCGTTTACGTGCTTGGCGAGCGTGGACTTGCCCGAGCCGTTGCCGCCGAGCAGGCAGAGGAACTGCCCTTGGGGCACCGTGAGGTCCAGATGGCGGAAGACGAAGCGCTCGCCGTCGTAGGTGAAGCCCGCGTCGCGGAAATCGACGAACACCTCCTCGGCGGAGCCGTCCGTACGGGCGCCCGCCCCAGCGCCGCCCTGCAGCGAGCCGGCCGGGGAGGCATGGCCGTCGGGCGCGGTTGCGCCCGCAGCGGCGATTCGGTCGGGAGAGGGGACAGATTGCGTCACTTAGAAGCCCTTCACTTGGTCTTTCTTCGGTGTGATGAGATTTGAGATGGCCTTGTACACGATAAGCGTGAGCACCGAGTTCAGGATGCCCTTCGCCAAGTTGAACGGAATGAGGATGGGCACGATCATGGCCACCACGGCGTCCACCGGCACCCCGAGCCAGGCGGGCGTGACCACCAGGTTGCCGAGCACGGCCATGACCACGGCCACCACAATGCCGAGCACAAGCCCGATGACGGCGCCCTTGAAGTTATGGATGCGCTGGTAGACGATGGCGGCCGGCAGCACGTAGCCGATGACCACGAGGAAGTTCATGAGCGCGCCGGTGAAGTCGGCGAACAGGATGCCATGGGCCACTACGGAAATGACGCCACAGGCAAGGCCGGCGGCGGGCCCGTAGGCGAAGCCGCATACCATGGCGGGCATGAACGAGGCATCGTAGGACAGCCACGCCACACCGGGCAGCAGCGGGAACTCCACGAACGTGAGCAGCACCGAGATGGCGCAGAGCAGCGCGATGGTCACGAGCACGCGGGTGGACCAGCGGTTCGTGTTGGCCAGGGCACGCTGGGCCGTGGGAGTCTTCGCGGGGCGCACGGGGCTTGCAGCAGCAGGGTGGTTGGTGGGCTTGTCGGCCATGGGAATCACCTTCTTCCGGCGAGGCATCTTGTCTGCGCGGATTCGCCTTCCCCTCGCCAGAAAGAAAACGAGCCCGTATGAATTCGGTTCATACAGGCCTCGTCGGTTCGCGCGCCCCTTGCCGGGTGCCGGCCCTGCAGGGCCGGTGCGCGAACATCTGCCTCTTCCATCCGGACTGTAACCGTTGGCCCCGGATTTTCACCGGGTCAGCCTGGAAGCCGCACGGGCTTCGCAGGGTCGCGGGCTTGCCGGAAGCGCTCGGATGCGCCGCCATGCTTACCGCCAGTGAGGATTTTCACCTCGCCCTGAAACAGAATTCACGGGATGCATTGTAGGGCAGGCGGGCCGAACACGCAAGCCCCCGGGCTATCGGCGCGGCCCTGGGGCCATAGGCCCCGGCGATAGACGCACGCCCCCGCCGTTTCCGTTCTTCGCGGAATGCGAACCGGGGCCCAGCGCCTCGCGTTCCTTCGCGCCCATCCCGCGCGCCACGCCCCTAGAAGCGCGGATACAGCACATAGCCCCTATCGGCGGCGCCATCGGACCGATGGCGCTCGTGGGGGCAGATGTCCATGGAGAAGGCGCGCTCGATGGCGCCGGCGGCAAGCACCTCCTCGGCCGACCCCTCGGCCGTGACGCGTCCGCGCTCCATGACCACGAGACGGTCGGAGTAGCGCAGGGCCAGGTCCAGGTCGTGAATGACCATGGCCACGGTCTTGCCGTCGCGCCGGTTCAGATCGCGCACGAGGGCCATGAGGTCGTGGCAGGCGTTAATGTCCAGATAGGTGGTGGGCTCGTCCAGCACGATGAGGTCGGTGTCCTGGGCCAGCGTCATGGCCACGAAGGCCCGCTGCCGCTCGCCGCCGGAGAGCTTGCGCACATCGTGATCGCGAAAGCGCGCCACACCGGCCCGCTCGAGAGCCGCCTCCACCCGCTCGCGATCGCACGGCCCGAGCCGTCCGCCCATGCCCGTGTGGGGGTGGCGCCCCAAGGCCACGAGCGCCTCCACGCTCACAGGCGGGACGCGGGAGGACTGCGCGAGCACGGCCAGCTCGCGGGCGCGCTCGCGGGCCGAGAGAGAACCGGTGTCGCGGCCCTTCACCTCCACGCGCCCCGACGCCGGGCGCAGCAAACCACTGGCAAGCTTCACGAGCGTGGACTTGCCGCAACCGTTAGGGCCGATGATGCTCGTCACCGATCCGGATTCGATGCGGGCGGAAAGCCCCTCGATGAAGGGGGCGCCCGGCTTGTAGGAGAATGCCACGTTGTCGTAGCGGATAGCGCATAGCTGCGCCTGCGCAGAGGTGCAGGCGGCGGCCTCGGTTTTCGCAGCGTGCTCAATCAAGGCCGCCTCCTTTGTTCTTCAAGATGAGGTAGATGAAGAAAGGACCTCCGATGAACGCCATCAGAATGCCGACGGGCAGCTCGTAGGGGGCGAACAGCACGCGGGCGAGCAGATCGCACCCCACGACGAAGGCAGCTCCGGCCAGAGCGGACACCGGCACCACCCACCGGTTGTCGCAGCCGACGAAGAAGCGCACCAGGTGCGGCACCACAAGCCCCACAAAGCCGAGCAGTCCCGCGAAGGAGACGGCGGCGCCGGCGAGCACCGCGGCCACAGCGAGCATGGAGAGGCGCAACCGGCTCACATTGAGCCCGAGCCCGTGGGCCGCCTCGTCGCCGAGCGCCAGGATGTTCAGCTTCGATGCACCGGCGAGCGCCGCCGCAAGCCCCACAGCGATATAGACGGCCGGCCAGCCCAGATCGCGCATGAGCACGCCGGAAAGGCCGCCCACGAGGAAGGTGGACGAGCCGACGTAGGCATCGGGGTCCACGATGAGGATGGTGTTCATGCCGGCGCCGAACACGGTGGTGATGGCAATGCCGGCGAGCACTACGGTCAGTCGGCTGACCCCCGCGCCGAGTGACAGCGCGAAGATGATGAGCGCCGTTGCCAAGGCGCCGGCGAAAGCCGCGAGGGGCGTGAGCCACAGCGCTCCGGGCGCAAGGGAGGCGGCCAGCAGCACGAACAGTCCCGCGCCGGAATTCACACCGATGACGTTGGGGCTCGCAAGCGGGTTGTCGAGCGATGCCTGGATAAGCGCACCGGAGGTGGCGAGGGCCGCGCCGGCCAGCAGCGCCGCCAAAACGCGCGGGACGCGGACGTTCTCCAGAATGCTGCGGGCCGTATCGGGCACATCGGTGCCTGCCGCCCATGCCGCCAGCTCCGGCAGGCTCACCGAGGAGGCGCCGAGCATCAGGCCCGCGGCCGCGGCCACCGCCAGCAGGACGGCGGTCGAAGCCAGGACGACGATGTTCTTCGGAATGTTGCTCATAGGGCTGCCATCCTCGTCATCTTACGGGAAGGGGCCGCTCTAACCGCGCGCGGGCTGCCCGTAGAGGCTGTCGAAGAGCCCCTGGTAGGCATCGGACCAGTGCGCGTTGGGCTTGGAGAGGTACAGGGTCGGGTCCAAGGTGATGTAGCGCCCGTTCTGCACCGCCGACAGGCTGGACCAGGCCGGGTTGGCCGCCGTGGCCTCCTCCAAGTTGCGCATGGCCGCCTCGGCATCGTCGCCCATGGGGATAACGAAGATGAAGTCGGGATCCATCTCGATAACCGCTTCCAGGCTGAAGTCCTTCAAGAGGCTGCGATTCTCGCCGGCCAGGTTGTTCACGCCGAGGTCGGCCAGCATGGCGCCGGTCTGGGTCTCGGGGGCCTGCACGCGGGTGCCGCCGGAGAACGTGGTGAGCACGAGCGCCGTCGGCGGGTTCTCGGCCGGCACCTGAGCCACGATGTCATCGATGGCCTGCTCCACTGCAGCCGCGTTCTGCTCGTAGAGATCCTCGCGGCCGGTGATGTCGGTGAAGGTGCGCATGAGGCGCAGGTAGTCGTCGAACGTGGTCACCTGGAAGTACGCCACGGGAATCCCGGAGCCCACGAGCGCGTCGCGCAGGTCGGCCTGGCTGGAATCGCCGCCGCGGCCGCCGGTGCCGCTCGTCATGATGACGAAGTCGGGGTCAAGCGCGATGATGGCCTCCAGGTTCACGCTGGCGAAATCGCCCACCGTGGCCACATCGGGGCTCGCGATGGTCCAGCCCGCCGCCTGAAGGGCGTCGTCGGACACGCCCACGAGCGTGCCGCCGGCCAGCTCCCAGGCATTCGCGAAGCTGCCCATGCAGGCCACCACGCGCTGAGGGTTGTCCACGGTCACCTCGTTGCCCAAATCATCGGTGAAGGTGACCGGTCCGGGCGCGGCATCATCGGCGCCGGCCGCATCGGATGCGGGAGCCTGCTGCTCCGGGGCGGCGGTGTTGTCGGCAGCCGGAGCGGCGGCCTCCTGCTGGCCGCATCCAACCAGGGCCAGGGCGAGCACCGCCGCGATGGCACATAGGACGATTCTCTTCATGCTAGTTCTCCTCTTCTTCCAGCTTCTGCCCGTGGGCGCAGTAGTCGTCCTGGGCCAGGATGTCGCCGTCGTGGTAGTAGGCGGCGCGGGCGCGACAGCCGCCGCAGCCGTCCTTGTAATCGCACGTGCCGCAGGCGCCGGAATAGGCCTGGGTGCGCAGGCGCTCGAAGACGGGGCTCGTTTTCCAGATCTCGTCGAAGGGCTGCATCCGCACGTCGCCGGCTTCCTCGGTCATGTAGGCGCAGGGGCGCACGATTCCCTCGCTGCCCACGACGCAGTAGGTCAGCCCCGCCAGGCAGCCGCGGGTAAAGCGCGTGTCGATGCCGAGCTGCTTGGCCACGCGGGTGAACTGCGGGGCGCAGGTAGGCTTCACGTCGATGGACACTTCCGCCGACTTCCGCATGATGTCGCGCAAAAGCGCCTCGTTCTCGAGCACCTCCAGGCTCGTCTCCTGGATATACTCGCCCCGGCCCACGGGGATCAGGAAGAAGATGTAGTGGGCGATGGCGCCGATCTCTTCGGCGAAGTCGGTGATGGCACACACCTCGTCGCGGTTCCAGTCCACCACGGTAGTGTGCAGCTGGAAGGGCAGGCCCGCGCGCTTGCAGGCCTCGATGCCGGCACGGGTGAGCTCGTAGGCGTTGGCCAGGCCGCGGAACTTGTCGTGCTTCTCGGGCACGAGACTGTCCACGGAGATGCCCATGGCGCAGGCGCCAGCCTCCTTCAGCTTCTGGGCCACTTCATCGGTGATGAGCGTGCCGTTGGTGCCGAACACCGGACGCAGCCCGCAGGAAGCCGCGTGGGCCACCAGCTCGTAGATGTCGGGGCGCAGAAGCGGCTCGCCGCCGGAGAAGATCATGATCTTGAAACCGGCCTTGGCGATCTCGTCGATCATCTTCTTCGCCTCGTCGGTGGAAAGCTCGCGATCCGTGGCCTCCTCGGCATCTTGGTAGCAGTGCACGCACTTCAGGTTGCACTGGTTCGTGGTCATCCACGATACGATCATGGGATTCTCCCCTTTCCTATGGTCTCACTGCATGCTTCTCGAGCATAGGAAGAGCATAGCCGCGAAGGCGCCGGCCGGGCATCACCTGAACGGCCTAGGTTGGACGCAACAAAAGTAGGTTCAGGCTAACTGGTAGGAGAAATCGCGAACCGCCTCGGCCACGGCGGCCCGACGCTGGGCAGTACGGCCGGCTTGGGACCAGGGTGCGTCCTGGGTGAGCCGGACCAGGTCATCGCGGGTGTAGAGGAACGCGTCGTCGATGGATGCCGCGCGGCTATCGATGGCCGCATGCCCCGCCGACACGTCGACGAGCAGCATCGCACGGCCGCGGCGGCTGCGCATGGCCGCTCTCACGGCGCGCTTGTCGAGCAGGGGCACCGCGCCTGGTGCGGCCACGACGATGTCGGCGTTGCCGAGGGCCACGGGCAGCGCCTCGGCGGAAACGACCGGCGAGGCCTGCGCGGCCCCGTGCGGGGCGGGAGCTGCGCCGACGAAGGAGAAGCGCCCGAGGCCGGCCTGGGCAAGAGCGGCCACCGCGGCGGCCACAAGCCCGTCATCGCCCACGGCGAGCACCTGCCGCCGGTCAAGGTGGTCGAACACGCGCCGCGCCAGCTCGGCCACGGTCGCGCCGAGCGCATCGGCCGTTTCCGCGCCGTCTGCCGCGGCCAATCGGGCCGCAAGGGCGCGGGCCGCATCGCCGAGCGCCTCGAGCCGCGGCCCGAAGGAGCCCCGCGCCCGAGCCGGGGCAACCCCAGCACACCAGGCCGCGGCCATATCCTCATCAGCGGCCGCAAACTCGTCGATGGCGGCCACCGCGGCGAACAGGTGGGCCGCCGCATCGGCGCCCTCGGCAAAGTAGCCGTGGGCGGCCAGATCCGCCCCCGCATTCGTCGCACTGCCGAGCAGCCCCAGGACAAGATCGTAGGAATCCATGCCGTCCTCCACGACGGCGTACACCTCGAAGCGCTCCCCCGTCGCCAGCACGAGCGCCTCAGCCACGCTCCGGTGCCCGGCAAGCGCCGTCAGCACGGCGCCCAGGGCGCCCTCCCCGGCAAGGGATGCGGACAAGGGAAGGAAGGGCGCCCTGCGCGGGTTGGCACCGACCATGACGAGCGTCATGGCGTCACCCGGCCGAAACGGCGATCAGCGCGAGCATAGCCGCGAAGCCGCCGATGGAGAGGAGGGCTCGGGTGCGGGTGCCCACCGCGCAGGGCGCGAGGAAGGAGAAGACGGCATAGAGGCTCCACACCGCCGACACGAGAAGAGACAAGACAATACGCGGCCAGAGGTAGCCCACACTTCCCTGGCAGTGGAAGTGGGTCATGGCCGCCGAGAGCGCCACCATATGGGTGAATCCGATGAGCATGGCCCCAACGAATACCACGAGCCCCGCGAGGGCCGCAGCGCGGGCGATGGTGGCCAGAGTGTCGAGGGCCGGCGTATCAAGCGAGAACAACTTGGCGGATCGACGCGCCATAAGGCGGCGTTGGTACAGCAGAAGCCCCGAGGCCGCCGCGCTCACTGCGAAGCAGGCGCAGGCCGCGAACACGAGCACGATATGGGGCACGAGCAGGGGCCATTGGTAGAGGGCCATGTTGTCGGCACTCACCGGATCGAGGATCTTCAGCCACTGGGAGGCCACGATGAGCAGCGCCGCCACCGGCCCCACAATGAGCGCAAAGCCGAGGCCGCGTCTTGTGACGACCAGTCCCACCGCCGTCACCACGGCGAGAACCCAGGCAGCCAGCATGATGATGTTCGGCCCCGACAACAGCGTGCCGGAGGTGGTGGTGGACTCGATGCCGATCACGGCGGAGTGCAATGCCACGGCCGCGAAGAAGAGCGCCCTGGCCGCCCGTGCGCTGCCCTCCCGCTCGCGCAGGATGCCGTGGGCCGCCAGGGCGCTCGCCGCGCCGTAGGCCAGTACGCAGACTATTTCCAAATAGAACAGGAGCATGGGGCTTGCGGACTCGTCCTCTCTCGTAACATCCCCATCATAGCGAAAGGGGCACCGCCCGGTATCGCCCAAACGGGCTACATGGCGCCGTTTGGGCGCGCGGTACAGCCGATGAGCCACCCGACGCGACGGCTGCACAGGCGCTGCGGGCAGCGGGCGCGAACAGCCGCGCCGCGCTCCCTCCTAGCAGCGCCGCAAGATGCCGGTCTCGAAGCCGTAGGTCACGAGCGCCGCGCGGTTGGCGCGGCCCGATTTGGCCGTCATGTGGGACAGATGGGCCTTCACCGTCTGCTCGGACAGCGTCAGGCGCCCGGCGATCTCCTTGTTCGAGAGACCGCCGGCGATGTAGTAGAGGATCT
Organism: Adlercreutzia muris; assembly: GCF_041223505.1. NCBI lineage: Bacteria > Bacillati > Actinomycetota > Coriobacteriia > Eggerthellales > Eggerthellaceae > Adlercreutzia > Adlercreutzia muris. Next base: position 38,531 of record NZ_JBCLQK010000006.1, on the reverse strand, counting down.
GCTGCTCGCGCAGGGTCAGCCCGTGATCGGGATCGGTGACGAGAATCATGGGGAGCGGGGCGCTGAAGGCCGGGGCCTAGGCGAAGTCGTAGAGGTCCTTCGCGGCCTCCTGGAAGTCGGCGTAGGCCTCGGCGGCGATGACCTCGTCGTCCACCAGTTCGAAGGAGGCCGGCTGGCCCTCGCCGTCCACCTCGGTCACCTCCAGCACCACGACCTCGCCCGAAGAGGTGGCCGGATGCTCGTCGTCAACGGGGAAGAAGAACCCGAACGAGCTCTCCCCCTTCAGCACCAGGCCGAGGAACTCCAGCTCGACCTGCTCGCCCTTCTCGTCCACCAGAGTGATGGTGACGCCCTCCTCGGTCGGCGGGCAGAAATTGGGGGCGGAACCTTCGCGTACCATGAAAACCTCTTTCGTCTCAACTACGGAAAAGCCCAGAGGGGACACGGGGTGTTCTGACCGAGCGAGTTCCGCAGCGACGGGAACAGGACTAAATGTCCTGTTCCCCAAAGCGAGGACTGTAGAGCGAATCAGAATACCCCGTGGCCCCGACCGGCACAGGCCGCTATTGGGCCCGTCCGTGACGGTGCTTTTTCTTCTTGTTGCTCCCCTGCTTCGGCTTGGCCGGGGCGGCGTGCTTGCCTGTCGGCGTCGTCTCGCCGGCAGCCTCGGCCACGGGAGCCTCGGCGCGCTGGGCCTCCAGGCGGGCCAGGGGCACCTGGGCGATGCCCGTGGAGGCCGAGTGATCGAACTCGAAGCGGCCGATCTCGGTGCCGTACTTCTTCTGCAGCTTCGCGAACTTCGGCTCGCGGGTCTTCCACATACAATACAGCGGGCAGGCGATGGCGATGGACGAGTAGGAGCCGGCGATGAGGCCGATGGCCATGGCGAAGGCGAAGTCCTTCAGGGTCTCGCCGCCGAACAAGAGCATGGCGAACACGGGGATGAACGAAGTGAGCGTCGTGTTGATGGTGCGGATGAACACCTGGTTCATGGAGTGGTTGGCCATGGTCATGAAGGTGCAGCGGATGTCCTCGCCCTTCATGTTGTCGTTGATGCGATGGAACACGACCACGGTGTCGTAGAGCGAGTAGCCCAGGATGGTCAGCAGGGCGGCGATAGTGTTCGGATTCACTTCCCGGCCCACCAAGGCGTAGATGCCCACCACCAGGATGAGGTCGTGCAGCAGCGCCACAATGGCCATGACGCCCATCTTGTACTCGAAGCGGATGGCAATGTAGACGATGATGAGCAGGATGGACACGAGAAACGCGATGACCGAGCTCTGGATGACGCTGGCGCCCCAGTCCGGGCCGATGGTGGTCACCTCGAAGTCGCTGGACTCAAGGCCGAGCTTGTCGGCCACCTGATTGGCACGAGTGGTGGCATCCTCGGCCGAGGTGGTGGTAGTGCGCACGAGGAAGCCGGGCTCGCCACCCGTTTCGGTAGTCTGAATGACCGCGTCGGGCTCGCCAGCCTCGTTGAAGGCGTCGCGCATCTGCTCGATGGTCACGTCGCCGGTGCCATGGAAGGCCACCGAGGTGCCGCCCACGAACTCGATGCCGAAGTTCAGGCCGCGCACGCCCACCACGACGAAGCACAGGGCCATGGCGATGGCGGCGGCGGTCAGGAAGATCTTGCGGTAGCCGAGGAAGTTGATGTCGTGCTTGATAAAGCGGCCGCGGATCTTGCGCACGGCCCTCACCGTCTGGGAGGCATCGGCCGGGTCGTCCTCTTCCACAATGGCACGGGTCTCGGCGGCGTTCATCTGGCTTCCGATCTCGGCCTCGCGCTCAGAGGTGCCCTCGGCCGCGGCCAGCTCAGCGTAGCCCTTGGAGGCATCGATGGAGTCCTTGATGCCCCAGAAGCCGGGGTGGCGGGCGATGACCTTCGGGGCCAGCAGGCGGATGAGCGGCGCCTTGAAAATGACCATCATCACGATGTCGCAGATGATGCCGAGCGCCAGCGTCATGCCGAAGCCCTTGACCGACGAGGCGGCCAGGAAGAACAGGCACAGCGCCGAGACCATGGTCACCAGATCGGCGTCGATGGAGGTGAGGATGGCATGCTTCACACCGGTGAGCGAGGCAGCCTTCACCGAACGGCCCATGCGAATCTCCTCGCGGAAACGCTCCACCGTGAGGATGGAGGAGTCGGCGGCCATGCCGATAGTGAGCACGATGCCGGCGATGCCGGCCAGCGACAGGCTGAACAGGCCGAAGGCGGACAGAGCGGCCAGAATGCCCAGGTAGAGCACGGCGAACACGGCCATGGCCGCGGCGGTGATGAGGCCGAGGCCCTTGTAGAAGAACAGCAGGTACAGCATGACCAGCGCCAGGCCGATCAGGGCCACGACGACACCGGAGACCAGCGCATCTTGGCCGAGGGTGGGGCCGACCACCTGGGACTGGGCGTACTCGAAGGACACGGGCAGCGAGCCGGATTCCAGGATGGTCTGGAGGTTCTTGGCCTCGTCCAGGGTGTAGTTGCCGGTGATGGACACCTCGCCGTTGGGAATCTCGGACTGCACGGCCGGGGCCGACTGCACCTCGCCGTCCAGGATGATGACGATGAGGCCGTGGTCGGCCACCAACTCGCGGGAGGCCTCGGCGAAGGCCTTGGTGCCCTGGCTGTTCAAGGTGATGTTCACGGCGTAGTCGCTCGAGGTCTCCGAGGCGCGGCCTACGGTCACGTTGGTGATGTCGGCGCCGGTGACAATGGGGGTGTAGGTGCCCGGCTCCACCTTCAGGTGCTCGGTCTTGCCCGAGGGGAAGGCGTTGCCGAACCCGTCGGTCACAGTGCCCTCGCCGGCGTACTGGCCGTTCTCGATGGCCTCCTTCACTTCCTCGTCGGTGAAGGAATCCAGGCGGGCGAACTCCAGCGAGCCCGTGCGGCCGATGGTGGCTAGGGCCTGCTCGGTGTCGGACAGACCCGGAATCTGCACGAGGATCTGGTCGGTGCCCTGCTCCTGCACCGTGGCCTCCGAGGCACCGAGCGCGTTCACGCGGCTCTCGATGATGGCGCGGGACTTCTCCATGTCCTCGGGCGTGACCGGCTCGCCGTCGGTGGACTTCGCCGTCAGCACCACGGACAGGCCGCCCTGGATATCGAGGCCCTGGTTGATCTTCTCGTTGGGCGGCGTGAACAGCACCGCCGACACGACGATGAGCAGAGTGGTGAGGATGAGCAGCCACACATTGCGGCGATCCGCCGTGCGGGCCGGCTTCTTCTTGACGTTGCGTTCCAATGCCATGGGATGCGACCTTCTTCTTTCGCGTTCCGTTCTCCTGCGCGCCCTGGTTCTCTTAGCGCGCTTCCGTCCTTTTCTCGCGCGGTGGCTCTTCTTGCGCGATAAGCGCCCCAGCCTCCCCCGACGCGGCGCTTTTGCGTTAACTTGCCTATTGTGCCATAAATGAACCGAAGGTCAAAGCCCAATTCTGACATCACGACAACTAATGCGGCATAATCGGGAGCGCCTCGAGAGCCAGTCAATTTGCGAGGTTAGCCGAACGGCCCCTTCCAGAGCGAGGATTCCTCCGCACTCAGCTGAACAGTTCAGCTGAGTATGAGAATGGCCCTTGCAGGACCGACGCTGCGGCATGGGGATGCGGTGCGGATCCAACCTGCGGGAAGGGGCCATCGTGGATGGCGATAACAGGGCTTACTGCCGCATCGACAAGGCCGACCGGGAAGCGATCCAGAACGGGTTGGGCAAGCGGAAGGGCTGCCGCGAGATAGCGAGGTCGATCGGGCGCTCGCCCGCGGCCGTGACCGAAGAGGTGAGGCGCCACCGCACCTGGAAGGACGGAGAGCGCCGCGGCGAGATCGTGCCGTCGGATCCGGAGGACGTCTCCTGCTCTCACCTGTTGCGTTGGCCCTGGACCTGCAACGGCTGCACGGCCTATACCAGGAAGTGCGGGCGCAGGCAGCGCATGGAGTACAAGGCGGCCCTGGCGCAGGCCGCCTCCGAGAAGACGCGATCGGAGTCCAGGCGCGGCATCAACCGCCGCGAGGAGGACTTCGAGAGGATCGCCTTCGAGATCCGCTCGGCCATCCTGGACGGCAAGTCCCCCGAGCAGATCTGCCTGGCCAAGCCGCATCTGACGGCGGGTCGGCTACAGACCGCGCAAAGGGCAGAGCGAGCGCAGGCCGACCTCGCACGGAGAAGAGCGCTCCTACGCGGCGTTCTGCGCTCTGCCCGAAGAGCAGCGCGCCCGGGCGTGCGAGATGGACACCGTGCTCGGCAAGGCGCGCGACGAGCAGTGCCTGCTCACCCTGTTCCTGCGACCGTGCAAGGTACAGCCCGTCCTGCTGCTGCCCAAGAAGGCGTCGGGCGCGGTGGCATCCGCGCTCGACTCGCTCGAACGCGCGATGGGAAAGCATCCGTTCAAGCGCCTGTTCGGCATCATCCTGACCGACAACGGGGTCGAGTTCGCCGACACGGCGGCGATCGAGGCGTCGGCGTTCGGAGGCGATGCCCGCTGCAAAGTCTACTACTGCGACGTGCGCGCATCCCAGCAGAAGGGCGCATGCGAGCGCAACCACGTGGAGCTTCGCAAGATGCTGCCCAAGCGTCGCGGGATCTCCTTCGACGATCTCACCGAGAGGGATTACGCCTTCGTGATGTCGCACGTCAACTCCCAGCCCCGTCCGTCCCTCATGGGCATGTCCCCTTTGGGGATGCTGCGAGCCGCCGACGAAGAAGCCCGCGATGCTCTCTGCGTCGCCCTGGGGATGGAAGAGATTCCCTTCGATGCGCTCGCGCTGACGCTCGACGCCGTGAACGCCCAACGGGCAGAAAGGGGGCTCGGGCCTTTGGCTTAAGGACGAGGCAGGCAACCGAATACGCGCCGACCACAGGCGTTCAGCTGGGTCTGGAGCCGATTCGCGGACCCTTGCTCGTGTACGCTCTCCAGACTCAGCCGAACGCTCGAAACGCATCCTTTTTCGCCGTGAAGGCGTTGGGCTGAGTCCGAGAATGCATCCGAAGCTCCCGAGCAAAGTGGGCCGTTCGGCTAACTTCGCGAATCAACCCGCCTCGAGAGCCTCAGGGGCGCGCCCCAACGTCACAACGCTCCTCCGCTCGGCGGCGAACCCGTGAAACGAGCGTGCTCCAACGCCAGAAGACCCCTCCACCCGGCGACGAGAGCGCCAAACGAATACACCCGCCTTCGCCTCAAGGCCGCAAGCTATCAATCTGGCTTGAGAGTTGGCTTGGAAATCACGAAACATCGGAATACAGAGGGAAACGAACCCTACGATCGTCCAAAATGGCTTGGAAATCACGAAACATCGGCGATTGGCGCCTCTCGGCAGGCTATTTCCTTCATTTTTCTGAAGTTTCCCCAGGTGACGTATTACAACGAAACGCCTTTTTCGCTTTTAGCGCCGATGTTTCGTGATTTCCAAGCCATCCGAGGGCCGGCAGGTTGCGGCGATGACGCCCTATCACGCACCCAACAGCGCCACGAGCTCGCGGCGGTTCGCGACGCCGCACTTCTCGTAGATGTGGCTCATATGAGCCTTGAAGGTGCCCTCGGCGATGAACAGCTCCTGCATGATGGCCGGGCCGTTCTTGCCCTGAGCCACCAGCGTCAGGATCTCGGTCTCCCGCGGGGTGAGGCGGGCGTGCTCGGCCAGCTCAGCCGCCCGCTCGTCGCGCCGCAACTCTTCCGGGGTCTTCTCCACGAGACCGCCCGCGTCCAGGATGCGCACGCCCCAGCGGCTCGCCAGCTCCTTCTCGGACAGCAGGATGAGCGTGGCCGCCAGCATCATGGCCACCACCGCAACCGCGATGACCGCGTCCTGGGCGCCGGCGTTCATGCCCGCGGCAGCCATGGCCTCGGCGACCCCCTTGCCCCAGATGACGAACACCTGCTCGGCACCTTTGATGGCGGCGAAGATGACGACCGTGACCCCGAGGCGCTTGGCGATGTCGTACAGAAGCAGCGCCACGATGATGCCCACGAGCGAGTAGCTCATGGAGATGAGGTAGCTGGACACCGCCGTGCCGAAGACGCCCTCGACGGGCACGAGCAGAAAGCCGCACACGATGAGCACGAGCGGCGAGCGGTACAGCGTGCCGATGTTGAAGCGGTTCGAGAAGAAGTAGGCGCTCGCGAACAGCACCGCCATGACGATGGCCGTCGAGACCGATGAGTGCATGCAGGCGCCGGCCGCCAGCTGGTGCTGGCGCAGCCCGTAGGCGAAGGAGTACAGGGCCAGAAGCACGAAGATCTTCCACGGGTAGGTGAACTTCGGAATGACCGGCGAGGGGCGATCGGCGACGGGCAGCGCCGAGAAGGCACGGCGCAGGCAGAGCAGCGCCACCGGCGGCAGGATCACCAAAGCGCAGGCCACGCGCAAATCGTCCAGGCCGTCGCAGAAGAACACGCAGACGACGGCCACCAGCTGGGAGGCCGTCGTGTACAGGAAAATGCGGATGAGCGAGATGCAGCTTAAGACCTCGGCCCACAAAAGCAGGAAGAGGCCGAAGCCCGCGCCTCCCGCCGCCGCGCCCGCGGCCACCAGCGCAATGGCCGCCGGCCCTGCGACCAGGCCGGTGCCGACCGCGATGAGGCACAGCGACGCCGCGACCATCAGCGCCGCCGACGCCGCGACCATCAGCGCCGTGGCGTTCAGGGGCAGAAGGCGGCGCGCGGCGAGCGCCACCGCGATGGAGACCAGGCAGAAGGCGTAATCGAAGACGTCGTGCAGATCGAAGGCGGCCGGCAGCGCGAGGGCCGGCGCCGCCACGGCCAGCGTCACCCAAGCGCGGGCGCAGCCGAGCGCAAACAGGTAGGGCAGAATGCCCCGCAGGTACAGGGAGCGGTCTTCCCTCCCCTTCCGTATGTCCTTCAACAGGTTCCCCATGGCGGCCATTATAGCAGGTGACGGGGCCGGCCGGCGGCCGGGTCGGCGCTTTCCCGAGGCCTTTGCGGCATCGGGGCCACTAGGGCCGCAAGGGGCCGCAAGAGCCGCCAAGGGCCGCACGCAGAAGGCCCGGCCGACGGGGAGGGAGCGTCGGCCGGGCACGGGAGGGCGAAACGACAGGTGGCCTACAGGCTCGCCACCAAACGGCCGGTGTAGTAGCCCGAGGTGATGGCGCGGCCGATGGAGAGGCCCTCGATGTCCATGGGATAATCCACGCCGCCGAAGAACTGGCCCGAGGCGTTGCCCACGGCGTACAGGCCGCTGATGGGTTCGAACTCCCCGTTCAGGCACTGGTGGTTGCTATCGACCACGAGGCCTCCCAGGATGGCCGGCAGCTTGTTGGAGCCGCGGGGGATGGCGTAGTAGGGGCCGCCCTCGATGGGCACGAGGTACTTGGCGGCCTTGCCGAAGTCCTCGTCGCGGCCGGCGGCGCACAGCTCGTTGTAGCGGGCCACGGTGTCGGCCAGCACGGCGGCGTCGATGTTCGTGAGCTTCCAATCGTTCTCGGCGGCGTAGGCGTTCATGGCCTCGGCCAAACCCTCGATGGTATCGGCGGTGATCCACTTCTCGGGGTTCACCTTGTTGTCGCCGTTGTACTGGGAGATGTCGTAGGGGCTGGCGGCCTTCCACTCCTCGTAGAAACTCTCCCAGTTCGCGGGCACCAGGCTGAAGAACTTCGCTGCCGTGGAGTCGGTGAAGCCAGCCTTCGCCAAATACGGGCGGGCGAAGTTGTTCATGTAGCCCATGCGGCAGCAGGTCTCGTCCATGAAGCGGTTGCCCTCCTGGTCGACGAAGAGGAAGGGCATCTCCAGGCGCACGGCCGCCGGCTCGTCGTGGATCATCTTGGTGTGGGTGTGCGGCGTCATGATGGCCCCGGCGTTCATGCCGGCCACAAGCGCGCTGCCGTCGCGGAAGTCGGTGAACAGCGAGAAGCCCTTGGTATCCGGCGCGTAGTAATCGAGCATCTCCTGGTTGGAGGAGTAGTCGCCGCAGGCCAGAATAACGCCCTTGGTCGCCGTGAACAGGTGGTGCGCCCCGTCGGCATCCTCGCAGATGGCGCCCGTGACCGCGCCAGACTCGTCAGTGGCCAGCTGCTTGCAGGGCATGTTGTAGAAGAACTCGGCGCCGGCGGCGGCCAGGTTCTCGGCGATCACCGTGGCGGCGGCGTTGTGGTTGCCCTCCACGTGGAAGTAGGTGTTGGCGTGCAGGTGGATGTCGTAGCCGTTGTAGGAGAGCACCGCGTCGTGGGGCTTGCTTTCCACGCCGCCCTTCGCCGCCTCCTCGGCCCACCAGGCGAGAGCCTCCTGGGAGTTGTGAGCCCAGATGTTCACGAGGCCGCGGTTGGAGCGGTAGTCGCTCTTCCAATTGATGAAGCTCACGCAGGCCTGGACGGCGGCCTCGTCGGTCTGGGTGAGGTCGATGGAGGCGGCCATGTTACCGGTGGTCTGGGCGGCGTTGATGTTCTGCACGCAGGCCACGCGCGCGCCGGCCTCGAGCGCGGTGTGCACGGCGGACAGGCCCGACTCGCCGGCGCCGACCACGACGACGTCGTACTCGTGGGTCTCGGCGAATTCGGTGATGGGCTCCTGCGGCGCGAGGAACGCGGGGCCAGCAGAGGCGCCCGTGTCGGCCAGGCCCTTCTCGGCAGCGGCCTCGGCGACGGTCTTGGGCTGGCCGCAGCCGGCGAGCGTGCTGGCGCCGGCCACGCCGAGCGCGGCCAGGCCGCCGAACTTGAACAGATCGCGACGAGTAACGGTGGTGGTCATGGTGAACTCCCTCTCTTTCCGTTGCGCGGGACGCCTCTCATGCGCCCTCGTGCCTCTCCTTGCGCCGGGCGCTCCTTCGCGCCCTGCGCTTTGTCGGGCGCCGCGCGCCCTCCTTGACAGATGCCGTCCGGGGAACCACGACCGCGGCCTTCACCGCCGCTCTCGCACTCGGGCAGCCTTCCAGCTGCCGCCCGAGTACGGCACCCCGCGACAACCTTCAACTGGTGTGCGGGCTCGGCGCCCCGTGACGATCCCCACTATGGACGCCGCCGCGCCATCGCGCATCGGAAAGCGAGCGAGAAAAAGATTATTCTCGTAATCTTTTCCCTAATCCTTTACTCTGAACTGGGAAAACTATTTTCTTGAAAAGCACCTAGCGAGGCTGCTCTTTGAGACAGTAATCCTCCAACGACCAGCCCATGCGGAACAGGAGAGCTTGCTGATTTGTGAATTCCTTGCTTTGGGGGGCGAAATCTTTTGCCCCGCCGGCGATAGCACTGCTCGGCAACACGCCGCATCTCGCCCGAGCTGCCAATCTGCCCCGCCTCCAGCGCCAGGCGCTTCTGGGCGTCTCTCGTCAACTGTGAAGAGCTGGTGTGCTCGGCCGTTGAGTCGTACTCGATCGCAAGGCGAGCATCAGCAAAGAGGATATCAGGGACGAGCGTGGTGCGGCGTGCTATCTGCTGAGCCTTGTGGCTCGACCGCAACCGCCGGTTTACCGCAAGGTCTGAGAGCTGAAAGCCGCCATAGCGGTAAGGCAGCCCAAACACCATGGCGAGAAACGCCTCTGGGGGAGAGGCCGCACCTTCCGTAACCCACGGGAGCGCCCGACGAGCCTCCTTCACGCCCTTGATTCCGGGGTTGGCGCGAAGGAACGCTTCAATGCGCCGCTTCGAGGCAAGGGGCTCGCGTTGCCCAAGCTCGCCGCCCTTCCCGGCGTCGAGGTAGAAACGCCCACAAAGCACATTGCCCGCCCGAACGAGTTCGTGAAAGGAGAGCGACTGCGCAAGCTGCACGAAGCACAGCTCGGGACAGGAGACGAACACGCCGCTTTCCACGCGGCAGAAGTCCTTTCCCTTCGGCATGCGAACCATGAGATGGCAGATCGCTTCCGACAACGGCCTTTTGGTATGAGACGTCGTAGAGACATGATGCGGCCGGGGCAGGAACGGGAAGATTCCTTCCAAATGGCGCAGTGCTTCAAGGACGGGCTCGCAATTCTTCAGAATTTTCGCCGACACCTTGCACGAGGCATCGGGCGCCGACGGCGCGCAAAGCCAGTAGGAGAAAGCCGATATGCCAAAGAGGATCAACCGCATTCGCGGCATTCTAAGACCTCTGCTCGCCACGTGTTCTCGGAATAACGCGATACATGAAATATCCTCTGCTGAAAGCAAATGTATCATCTTTTGCCGAGCGAGTGCCCTGCTGCCGGCACAGAGCCCCCGCGTCGCCCATACGCCACCTTCTCCGCGCAAAGCTGGCATGATGGCTTGAAAATGACGAAAGATCGGAATGCAGAAGAAAATCAGCGCTTCAATCGCCTGAAATGGCTTGAAAAACACGAAAGATCAGCAGTCGACGCCCATAAAAGGACGATTACGCCTCGATTCGCGAAGTTTTCCCAGGTAGCGTATTACAACGAAACGCGTTTTTCGCCTCCGACGCCGATGTTTCGTGATTTTCAAGCCATTTCAGCAAGCAGCGTCCGCAGTTTTGCGCGCCAACGCAAGCAAGAGGTCGAGATGCCCCGCGCGGTGGGGGAAGGGACCCGCGGATTTGCACACAACGCGACATCGCCGAAGGAGGGCGGTCGCCTCGCCGAAGGACGGCCGTCCCTAAAATCGCATTTTGCAAGCCAGACAAAGGGAAACAGGGAACCGCTCGACATGAACAGGCGAGCTGCAAACGCGTTTAATGCAAGAACATGGCGTCGCCGAAGGAGAGGAGGCGGTAGCGCTCGTCGATGGCGTGCTGGTAGGCGGCCAGGATGTTCTCGCGGGTGCTGAAGGCGGAGACGAGCATCATGAGCGTGGAGCGCGGCACGTGGAAGTTGGTGATGAGGGCGTCCACCACGTGGAACTCGTAGCCCGGCAGGATGTAGAGGCTCGTGGCCTCACGATCGCGGGCGGCAAGAGCGCCCCGGCCGTCGTCGGCCTCGGGATCCCAAGCGCTTTCCAAGCTGCGGACGCTCGTCGTGCCCACGGCGATGACGCGGCCGCCCGCGGCGTGGGTCGCGTTCACGGCATCCACGGTGGCCTGGGGCACCGTGTAGAACTCGGTGTGAATGTGGTGCTTCTCCGGATCGTCCTCGTCCACCACGCGGAAAGTGTCCAGACCCACCTCCAGCTCCACCGTGGCCCAGCCGATGCCGCGCTCGCGCAAACGCTCGATGAGCTCGGGCGTGAAGTGCAGTCCGGCTGTGGGAGCGGCCGCCGAGCTTTCCCGGCGCGAGTACACCGTCTGGTACAGCTCCTCGTCGCCGGCGTAGTCGCGTATGTAGGGAGGCAGCGGCGTGTGCCCCACAGCATGCAGGGCCTCGTCAAGCGACGGCAGCGTCGTGGAAAGCCGCGCGACGCGTTCGCCGCGCTGGCCGTCCCGGGCCCAATCGATGATCTCGGCGGAGAGCGCCACCTCACCTGCAGCATCGGTGAAATCCACCACGGCCCCGGCGCCCGGCTTCAGGCGCTTGCCCGGCCGCACGAGCACCTCCCAGAAGGCCACGCGGTTCGTCCGCGGCTCGGGGCCTCCGCACTCGCGCAGCAGAAACACCTCGGCCGCCCCGCCCGTGCCCCGCTTGGCGCCGAGCAGGCGCGCCGGCATGACCCGCGTCTCGTTGGCCACGAGCAGGTCGCCCGGCCGCAGGTACTCGATGATGTCCTTGAAGATGCGATCTTCCACTTCCCCGCTTTTGCGGTCCATCACGAGCAGCCGGCACTCGTCGCGCACGGCCGCCGGCTCCTGAGCGATAAGCTCTTCGGGCAAGTTGTAGTCGAAATCATCGGTTCTCATGAAAAGCGCTCCTTTGAATGCATGCAGGCGCTATACTACCATGACCCAACTCAACTCGCGGGGGCCGGAGGCCGAGGGGGTGCTCGCAGCCCGCTGATCGCTTTATCCCCCTCCGAACGCGATAAAAGAATCAGCGAAGATGACGCACATAGGCGGGTACCATCCCGGCATCGCTGCTGCTGAAGTGGAAGCTGATTCTTGACGATCGCGTTCTCCGGGGGGCGATCAGAGGTCTGTGAGCACCCCCTCGGCCTCCGGCTCTACCGGTATTTCACGGATAGAAGGAACGATTTTGGCACTATTCGATTGCACATGCGACGCTACCAGCGGGCACGCCCGCGCGCTCACCTACACCACCGCCCACGGCGATTTCCACACCCCGATGTTCATGCCCGTGGGCACCTCCGCCACGGTAAAGGGGGTCACCACCGACCAGCTGCGCGAGCTCGGCAGCCAGGTGGTGCTCGCGAACACCTATCACTTGGCCATGCGCCCCGGCGCGGAGCTGGTGGCCGAGGCCGGGGGCATCCACCGCTTCATGAACTACGACGGCCCCATGCTCACCGACTCCGGCGGCTTCCAAGTATTCAGCCTCGCCGACACCGTGAAGCTCTCCGACGACGGGGTCACGTTCCAGTCCATCTACGACGGCAGCAAGATCCACTGGACGCCCGAGGAGAACATGCGCATCCAGGAGCTCATCGGTGCCGACATCGCCATGCAGCTGGACCAGTGCGCTCCCTACCCCGCCACCCGCGAGTTCGTGGCGCGCGCCGTGGACTACTCCAGCGCTTGGGCGCGTCGCTGCCTGGCGGCCCATACGCGCCCCGACCAGACGCTCTTCGGCATCGTGCAGGGCGGCATGCACCTGGATTTGCGCTTGGAAAGCGTGCGGCGGCTGCGCGAGATTGAAGAGGAGTCGCTGACTGCGGGCGGTCGGCGCTTCGGCGGCTACGGCATCGGCGGCTACTCCGTGGGCGAGGACCACGAGGTGATGTTCGAGACCCTGGGAGAGGTGGCCCGCGCCTGCCCGGACGACCGGCCGCGCTACCTCATGGGTGTGGGCAACCCCACCACGCTCGTGCGCGCGGTGCGCGAGGGCGTCGACATGTTCGACTGCGTGCTGCCCACCCGCACGGCCCGCATGGGCACGGCGTTCTCCAGCGCCGGCCGCATGAATATGCGCAACGCCAAGTACGCCCGCGACTTCACGCCGCTCGACCCCGCCTGCGACTGCCCCACCTGTCGCAACCACACGCGCGCCTACATCCGGCACCTCGTAAAGCAGAACGAGATGCTCGGCGCCATCCTGCTGTCGGTGCACAACCTGCACTTCCTGCTGGATCTCATGCGCCGCGCGCGGGAAGCCGTGCTCGCCGACGCCTACGAGGAGTTCTTCGAGCAGTGGATGGAAAGCGACGCGGCGGCGGACTACTAGGAAGCGACGCAAGTTTTCTGCATCTGACTTCGGCAAACGTTATTGACCGGCGTCAATATCACATCTGGGCTCGGTAGTGGTGACGATTCGTCAAAATTCAGATTACAGCTTGTTGACAAGTGGCTACGAAACGTAAACGGCTAGGCCCGTGCGCTGACAGCTTCGTGACGTGGGACTACACTGTGCAGCAGAATTACCAACGCGACTGCCGTCCGAAGAAGAGGAGAGAGGGGCGCGGGCGCCGGAATATGCACGGGAAAGGAGCGATCATGACCGATCAGATCGCAGACAAGCTTCGTCCCTTCGGCATCGATTACGTGGACGCCATGGATCGCTTCGGCGACAATGCCGAGCTGTACGAACGCCTGGCGCTGAAGTATTTGGACGACGGTCATCTGGTGGCGCTTCAGGCCGCCATGGAGGCCAAGGATTACTCGGAGGGCTACAGCCAGGCCCACGCGCTGAAGGGCGTGGCGGGGAACCTCTCGTTCAAGGATCTCTACGAGTGCGCGGCGCTCGTCTCCGATGCGCTGTACGCCGGCGAGTACGAGGCGGCCGCCAAGCACCTCCCCGAAGTGGAGCGCGCCCACAAGCTGGTTATCGAGGGTTTGGAAGACTGGCGCGACGGCACGCTGTAGGCGCCCGACGCAACCTCCTGCGAGCTAAACCCCGGCGATGGAAGTCGCCGGGGTTTTTCTAGTTTGGAGCATGAAGCGAGTGCGGCACCCTCCGTAGGGGGCGACCTTGGTCGCCCCTCACCGCAAGTGAGACTCCCCCGCTTGGGAGGGCCGACCAAGGTCGGCCCCTACAGATACGGCGCGGCCAATCCGTCCTTAGTTGTCCTTGAAGCCGGCTTGGTCGACGTGGCCGGAATAGTCGCGCGGGGAGCAGGCGTTGGTGGCGGCGCCAAGATCCTCGTCGCTGGCCTGGGGCTCGGGGATTTCCACAGACTCGTCGGCGGGGTCGAGCCCCGCGTCTACCCGCTGCATCATGGCGCGCCACTCGTCGTACATCGTGCCGACGTAGCTGATGCCGCCCTCGCCGAAGGAGTAGCTGGGGCAGGCGGCCGAGTACACCGTGGCGCCCGTGTCTTTCAGGACGAGGGCCGTATCGACCAGCTCGGCCACGGTATAGTCGGTGGTCACGCAGGAGGCGAGCGAGCCCACCAGGGAGGGCAGCCCCGTCGGCGGGGAGGCGAGAACCTCATCGGCGATGGCGGAGATGATGGCCCGCTGGGCGGCGGCGCGGCTGAAGTCGCCGGAGGAGACGGCGTAACGCTCGCGAGCAAAGGCGAGGGCCTCTTCCCCGGAGAGCGTCTGGGTGCCGGCCGCCAGCGTGATGCCGCTCGTGTCAGAAGTGAAGCCCTCGGGGACGTCCACGGTGACGCCGCCGAGACGATCCACCAGCTCCACCAACTGCTCGAAGCGCAGCTCGACGTAATGGGTGATGGGGACGCCGGCGAAGGCCGACAGCGCCCGCACGGCGCCGGCCGGGCCGCCGAAGGCCAGAGCGGCATTGATCTTCTGGGTGCCGTGGCCCTCGATTTCCACCATCATGTCGCGGGGCACCGAAACGAGGTGAACTACGCCCGTCTCGGTGTCGACGCGCGCGAGCATGGTGACATCCGAGCGGGCGATAGTCTCGTTCGGACGCGCATCGCAGCCGAGAATGGCCACGTAGTAGGCGGAAGAGGCTGGCTCGTCGGCTTCCGCAGCCGCCGCCTCGGATGCGGCAACTTTGGGCTTCGGCGGCTGCAGCGCCTCGGCGAGGTCGTCCTTTTGGGCGGCGTCCATGCCGCCGCTGAGGGCCAAGTCGAGGGTGTGCAGGTACAGCGCCGCTGCGCAGCCGATGGAGAGCGCCGCCACAACAACGCCGATCGCCGCGGCCAGCGCGATCTTCTTCCGCGTCCATCGAACCGGGACGTACTCCTCGGGGCCGTCCTCCTCTTCGATCGGTCTCCCCCGCTCCCCCACCGCCAACGTCTCGTCCATAGAGTCTCCTTGAGCACGCTCAGCCTAATTGACACATCGACGAACAATTATAGCGCGCAGGGAGAGACTCGAGCCTCAACGAACGGAGATCAAGCCGTCAGGCCTCGGAAGCCTCCGTAGGGGGCGACCTTGGTCGCCCCTCACCGCAAGCGAGACTCCCCCACTCGGGAGGGCCGACCGAGATCGACCCCTACGGTGGGCTTATAGACTCGCTGCAGATCCACGCAAGGAAGATGAGCGGCGCCTTCTACAGCTCCACGCGCTCGAACATCTCGCGGGGGGCGCCGCAGATGGGGCACATGTAGCCCTCGGGCAGGCCGTCCGGGTAGCCCTCCTCGATGTAGCCGCAGATGGTGCAGCGCCAGGCGATCTTCTTGCCGGCCTCGGGCGCGCCGGCGGCCGTCTCGGTGACGCCGGGGACCGCCGCCTCGTCGCCGTTGTTGTAGGTGGCGGCCTTGGGCGGGGTCTTGCCGCCCTTCACGGCGTGGTAGTAGGCGTAGGTGAGCGGGTCGCCGGCAGCGAGCACCTCGGCCTCTTCCACGACGCCCACGAACAGGTAGTGGCTGCCCACATCGATGGTCTCGGTGACGGAGACGGAGAAGCGCGCCAGGCCGTGCTCGGTCACGTAGGGCACCTCCGTACCGTCGACGGCGTGCTCGCAGGCGGCGAACTTGTCAGTGTCAGCGGAGGTGTGGAAGCCGAAGGTGCCGATGAGCTCCATGGGCGTGTCCTCGGCGAGCACCGTGGCGGCGAAACGGCCCGACTCCAAGATGGCGGCGGTGGTGGCGTTCTCCTTGTTCAGCGACACCGACAGCGTGGCCGGATCGCTCGCTACCTGCACGAGCGTGTTCACCACGCAGCCACAGCGCGCATCGCCCGCCTTGGCCGTGATGAGGTAGAGCCCCGAAGACAGGGAGCGGAATGCCTTGCGATCGATCATGAAACGTCCTTTCTGCAAGCCCGAGGACTGAACCCGAAGGCCATCCCGAGGGCATTGGATACGATGACTCGCTCGATTATACTTCGTCACGCCGGCAAAACCGCCCAAGGAGACCTATGCGTAACTCAAATATCGAACTTCTGCGCATCGTGAGCATGGTACTCATCGCCATGTTCCATTTCAGCGTGCACGGCGCGTGGCCGGAAGGTGGCCCACTTGCCTCCGACACCGCCGTAGAGATGCTGAGCTTCGGAGGAAAGATCGGCGTGAACTGCTTCGTGCTCATCACGGGGTATTTCATGGCGCACGGGCGTCTGAAGGTGCAGTCGCTGCTGCGCGTGGTGCTGCAGACGCGGTTCTACTCATTCGCAATTCTTGCGATATTCGCCATCGCCCAGCCCGACCTCATCACGCCCGAGCGGCTGCGCAAGGCCGTGACACCCGTCACCTCGGGAGAATACTGGTTCATCACGTGCTATCTGGCGCTCATGGCGGCGAGCCCGTTCCTCAACGTTCTGTACCGGAATCTGGGCGACAGCGGACGCAGAAGCCTCATGGCCATCGGCTTCGTAGTGCTATCCGCCATCCCGACGATCACCACCTACAATCCCATCGGCAGCGATCTGGCGTGGTTCTTCTACCTGTACCTCATGGGCGGCTGGCTGCGCGACCGCCCGCTGTGGACGCGTCGCGGCAATGCCTGCGCTCTCGCGGGCGGCGTGCTGTTCGTATGGGCTTCGATGGCCGCGATCGGCTGGGCGCAGCGCGCCTTCGGGTTCGACTACGTGCTGCCCGACTACTTCATCTGGCAGTTCATGGTGCCAACCTTCGCCGCGTCGCTGGGCCTCTTTGGCCTGTTTGCCGAATGGAAAATGCCGTCTATCCGCTGGGTAAACACCGCGGCGAAAGGAGCACTCGGCGTCTACCTCATCCACGACAACCCCATCATGCGCGCGTGGCTGTGGCCGCATCTGGCATGGGCGTACGCCATGGATGCGGCCATCGACCTCGCGAGGATTCGCGTGCTGGAACGGCCCGTGATGAGGTGGGTTGAGCAGCGCTGGGGCGAGCAACTGAGCATCTCGAGCGGGTGACTCCCACAGATTGAGAAACCGCTCGTTCGGAATGCAGCCGAGGAAGCCAAGACAGAATAGAAAGCCCCCGCTTTCCCTATCCGCAATTTTTGCAGACGCGCTTCTTTCCCGATTGCGCTACCGTGCCGCTCTTGATGTTCGTGGAGCGTTTAAGCGAGACACAGTCCTTCGTCGTGTGGTAGACCTCTCCGTCGGCGACCCAGTACACCACAGCTTTTGAGCCCGTAACGCTTTGCGCCACGGTACCATCAGTCTTATAGGTTACTGGATCGAAGTAATAGCGCTTACCGCCAATGGTCTGCCAGCCGGTAAGGGCCTTGCCGTTGGCGTCGAAGTAGCTACGCTTCTTGTCGGTGCTCCAAATGAGCCAACCGGTGTGCATCTGCGAGGCGGCGTTGAAGTAGTAGAACGAGCCGCCGATCCTTTGCTCCCACCGCAGGGAGCGGGCGGTGGCCGGGTCGAAGTAGTACCGCTTGCCCCACAGGGTGTGCCAGCCGGTGCGGGCCTTGCCGTCGTCGTTGAAGTAGCTCTTGGTGCCGAGCTTGGACCAGGTCACCCAGCCGGTCTGCATGACACCCGAGCCGTTGAAGTAGTACCAGTGGCCCCCGATCTTCTGCTCCCACTTCACCGGCCGCCCGTCGGCGCCGTAGTAGTAGGTCTTGCCGCCGACAGTTCTCCACACATTGCGAGGAGTTACGATATCGAAAGAGACGGTTCTGCTCCCGGAGTAATTTTTACCCGCTCCTCGAATGGTCACCGTCGCCTTTCCGACCTGAGTGTTCTCGCCATAAGATACCTGGTAGTCCGTCCCCACTTTCAACGTGCGGCCATTATGCGTTACCGTCACATTAGGGCGAATGGGAGAACCCGTATGCTCGTAAGAGGCCTTGACACCCGACACGGAAACCGCGCCTGAAGCAATTGAGGCGGGTGCAATCGTCCACTGGTAGCTCCGCGCTGTTTTATCCCCCAACTTGTCCCATGCGTAACCAGCACCAGGAGCAACCGTCGCCGTGTACGTCCCCGCATCGACGGCCTTCGTTGTTCCAGAAAGGGCATAGGACCCCACAGAGGGAACCGCCAGACCGACTTGGCTGGCGCCGTTGTAGGTCAGGTTCCGAACCACAGTCGGCGCAGATGCAAGCACCGTAAACGTATTCACAGCAAACTTGTTGTCGGCGTAATCGATACGCACGATAGCATCGGCTTGCTGGTTATCCGTCGTCCATTCAGCTTGGTTCAGCTCGTAAGCCACCAAGTTGTTGACGACATTCCGGTAGCTGTCCTGGGCCCAACCCGCGTTCGTCGGGGTTAAGGTGAAGGAGGTCTCCTTCTGATTAAGCTTCCCCAAAATCTGAGTCACAACAGGATCAGACCACTCGGCGATATCGCCTGTTTTGATAAAGTAGTTGTTCTCGAGCGAATCCGCCTCAAAACCGGCCGTCGGCCCATGATAGCCGGCGTTCGCTAACTCCATAGTTGCGTCATCGAGGCCAAACAGGAGATGTGCCTGCTGCTCCTTCGAGAGGAAGCCCGGGATATCGGCGCCCGTGAGGCTGTCTTTCACATCGTCGTGGGTCGTGTCGACGTGATATCACTTCCCGTCCATCTTCACAGCCGTCCACACATGACCGCCCCCTTCGATGCGGCCCGTTTCCATGCCTGCCGCCTCAAGGAGCTTAACGTAGGCGGCGTGATAGCCCTCGCAAGTGACCGCCATGCCCGAGAGCGCCCGATCGACGCTCATGTTCCTGAATGTGTGGTCATAGCTGACGTTGTCGATGATCCAATCATGCAGCACAAGCGCCGTCTCATAGTCGTCCACGTTTCCGTCAGGCAAGCACTCGGCAACGATTTCTCTGGCTTTTTCATTCGCATCGATGAAGCCATCGCCGGCGACTTCGACCTCGAAGGAGAACCGCATGTAGCGCGCCGTCTCCGTGTCGCGCACCACAAACTGGTATTGATAACGCCCGGCACCGACGAACTGATAGCTCAGCACATTGGAATCACGGAAAGTCTCTGCAGGAGGGAAAGTGGGGTCGTATATCCAGATATAGGGATCGTACTTGTAGATAAAGCCCTGCTGGTACTGGTAGCTGCCGGAACCCTTCGGGCCGCCATCGGCAGAAATCGTGAACTCCGTCGGCACTCCCGCCTGCGGCTTCTCGTAGGTCACCGTCGCGCTCCATCCGTCAGGATCGACGCTATGGGCACGGGCCGTCACCGTTACGACGTCATCACCGGCCAAAGAAGCAGCCTCGGCAACAGAGCCCTCCTGCTCGGTGTCGCGCATATCGCCATCAGCATCTGCCCCTATCACCTGCACCACCCGTGGGGCAGACTCTTCACCAAACGAAGTAACAGGTAGCGAGAGTTGCATCAGCAGAACGGCCATCACGCCTGCGACGATCTTTCGAAACGTTCCCTTCATCGCTCTCCTCCTCGAATTAGCGCGTTTTGTAGGTCAAAGGATCGAAATAATAGTTCTTGCCGCCGATTTTATGCCAACCGACATAGGCCTTCCCGGTCTTCGGATCGAAGTAGCTGCGCTTCTTGTCGGCGCTCCACGTGAGCCATCCGGTGTGCATCTGCGAGGCGCTGTTGAAATAGTAGAACGACCCGCCGATCCTGTTCTCCCATCTCACCGAGCGGCCGGTGGCGGGGTCGAAGTAGTAGGTCTTGCCGCCGAGGGTGTGCCAGCCGGTGCGGGCCTTGCCGTCAGCGTTGAAGTAGCTCTTGGTGCCGAGCTTTGCCCAGGTGGCCCAGCCTTCCTGCATCTCGGAGGCGGCGTTGAAGTAGTACCAGCTGCCGCCGATCCTTTGCTCCCACCTCACCGAGCGGGCGGTGGCGGGGTCGAAGTAGTAGGTCTTGCCGCCGAGGGTGTGCCAGCCAGTCCGGGCGCGGCCGTCCGCGTCGAAGTAACTCTTGGTGGCGAGCTTGGACCAGGTCACCCAGCCGGTCTGCATGACGCCGGAGCCGTCGAAGTAGTACCACGATCCGTCAATCATCTGTTCCCACTTCACCGGCTGTCCGTCGGCGCCGTAGTAGTAGGTCTTGCCTCCAGCCGTCTTCCAAATATTTCGGTCGACTTTGAAATTGACCGACTTCGTCCCCGTGAAGTTGCCCTTTCCGGAAATGGTCATCTTGGCAGTGCCGGCGTTCACGTTGTTGGCGTAGCTCACCGAGTAGTCAGTTCCCGCCACCAGCGTCGTGCCCTGCCACGTTACCTTGGGCTGAGGCGTTACCGCCTTACCTGTATAGTTCTGACTGCCGATAGCTTGAATTTGCGCCGATGAGATGTCGGCGGCATTCACCTTGAAGGACCCTTTGAGCGTGCCCCGGTAGGCCCCCACGCCCTCCACTGTCACGCTGTAGGTGCCGACCGCTTTTACCGTCGCCGGAGAGATCGTCGCACGATAGTCGCGCCCTTGTACCAGCGTGGCTCCACCGAGCGTCACGGAAACGGCCGGCGTCTGCACCTTGCCGGTATAGGCCAGAGAGGGAACCGCCAGCTTCGCATTCGCTAAACTCGCAGGCGGCTCCTCTTCGGGAACATCAGGCTCCACGCCCGGCCCCTCCGGCTGAGAGGAAGGCAATGCGGCCTCCACCGCCGCCTCGGCGTTCACCAGGCCCCAACCCGATTCGCCGTCCCTGCCTGCCGTATGCATGTCCGTGGCGGTGTCGCACAGAATGCCCTTCACCTCGGCCGACGACAAATCGGGGTCGGCAGCCTGCACCAACGCCGCCGCCGCAGCCACCACCGGAGACGCCATCGAGGTACCGCTCATGGACAGATAGCCGTTCTTCAACGTGCCCTCAAACACACCCGTGCTGAAGATGTTCTCACCGGGCGCCGCAATGTCGCACCAGTCTCCGTAGTTCGAGAACCACGAGCGCATGTAACCATCGGCCGATTCCCACGTCTTCATCGAATAGGTACTGGAGTTGCTGGGAATAGCGCCGCGCTTCGAAAGGCTGATGACGCTCAGCGTCGCATCGCAGGCGGCCGGGTACGACTTCGCCGCCGTATGATCGTTGCCCGCCGCGCAGACTTGGACAACGCCCTGTTCGTCCAGCTCGGACGTCTTCTCGTTGAGCGCCGCGATGCACGTCTCGTCGTCGGTGTAAAAACCCAGGCTCATGTTCACGACGCTGCAGCCCATATCGCGTGCCTTCGCCAGCCCGTAAAGGATATCGAGCACCGTCGCGGAGGAGAATTTGGTGCCGTCGTTGTTTTCACCAATGCAGGAGAAGATATCAATCGCCGCAATGGAGACGATCTTATTGGCGAGCGCTGTGCTTCCCCCACTCGCCACACCGAGCACGCCGCCATTACCGGCCTTGGCGCCTATGATGCCCACCACATGGGTGCCATGAGTGCTGTAGAAGGGCATTTCGTTAGTGCCGTTCAAATAGCCGTCGCCTCGGAGCGGCTTGAAGGACACCTTGCCCGCCTGCATATCGACCCAAACGACCTCGCCGCTTCGGCTCATATCGATGGAGTCCTGCAGATCGGAATGGCTGATAGACGCGCCCGTATCGAGCACGGCCACTTTCACGGGCTCAATGCTGCGCCCCGGAGCCGCCAGCAGACTCCACGCTTCCGGGGCTTTTACGGCGCTCAGATACCATTGCTGGCTAGCCAGCTCATCGCCAGTTGCCAGTGGCGATGCCGCCGACGATTGGGCGGAAGCCACCGGCTCGTCGAAGCTTTTGGCCACGTAATTGGGGAAGGCGTACTTCACGGCATCTTCGGCAGCGGCCGCTTCCACGGCGGTGTCCACCGTGATCTCGTCGGCGATGTCGACCACCGCAGCATCGCCGCTATCGAAGGGCGCCGGTTCAGGCTCTCCCTCGGCGCCGATAGCCGCGGCAACATCGGCCTGCTCTGAAACCGAGGCGTCTTCCTCGTAGATGACGACAATTTCGCCCGGAACGTAGCCAAGTTCATCGACGTCCGCCGCCCGCTCTTCGGCGGCGCGCTGAGCCTCGTCGGCGTCGGCCTGAGCCAGCACGGCCTCTGCGTCAGACGCAGGTTCCGCAGAAGGCCCTTCAGTCTCGGCCTCTCCTCCTTCAGCGCCAGTGGCAACTTGCTCGAAAGCGTGCCCATCCGGCACGCCCGAGGCCTCCAGCCCATCTGCCGCATCCAAAACCGTCTCACCAGCAGCTTGCTCATCCCCCGACGCAGCCCCATCGCTCATGGGCACCGCATCAGCGGTGACAACCCCCAAGGCGGCCGCCTGGCTGAACCCACCGCCCATCGGAGACGCCCAGGCAAGAGTAAACGCAAGCAAGACGGAAAGCGTCGCCCCGAGGGCCTTCTGCCACTTGCGGAAATCGGCGTTTTTCATAAGATCCCGCTCTCTATACACGCCCCAGAAGAACAACGGGGCGACTTCTCTCGTCGCCCCGCATTTTACTTTATTTACGCCTGATTGAGAATCGTCAACGACCAGGAAGCAGCGCCCCCTCCTTCGCCAATCGCCTAGCGGCTAGTAAATCACCACCCGCGTACCAGCGTTGATATGCTGGTATATCCATTTCGCCGACGAGTAAGACATTCTGATGCACCCGTGGGACAGGCTCTTTCCAAGCTCGTTGTTCGAGGCGAGAATCGTATGGAAGAAGTAGCCTCCCGTTATCTGCGTGCAATACTTTGCACGGCTATCGGTGCTCAGCGAAGAGCGCTTGCCTCCGGTGGTCTTGAACGAACCCGTTATAGTAGGAGTACTCGGTGCGCCCGTCACGCAATCCCAATAGGCAGTCATTTCCCAGCGGCCCGAACGCTTATAGAAGACGCCGACCTTATGAGTGCTTCTATTTACCATAATGAGATAGTTCGTAGAACTCGAGTAGCTCTGAGCCTTCTTTTCCATCACGTACTCATCGTAAGGCCGAGTAATTGGCGCCGTGGTCGTGCGACCGTTCTTATCGAACGTGTACTTATAGCCGCCGATGGTCTGCGTACCACTTAAGCGCACACCGTCGCCGTCATAGTAGGACCACTGCTGCTTGCCGTTCCACTTCAGCCATCCGATATGCATCTGGGAAGCGCCATTGAAGTAGTACCAGCGATTCGCGATTTTCTGCTCCCAGCGGACGGACTTGCCGTCGGAGGGCTTGAAGTAGTACCACTTCCCAGAGATCTTCTGCCAGCCAGTCAGCTGCTTGCCGTTGCTGCCGTAGTAGCTCTTCAGGCCGTCGGCCCTCCAGGTGAGCAGCCCCGTGTGCATCTGCGAGGCGCTGTTGAAGTAGTAGTTCGCGCCGCCGATCCTCTGCTCCCAGCGGACGGACTTGCCCGTGGAGGGGCTGAAGTAGTAGGTCTTGCCGCCCACCGTGCGCCAACCGGTCAGCCGCTTGCCGTCGCTGCCGTAGTAGCTCTTCAGGCCGTCGGCCCTCCAGGTGAGCAGCCCCGTGTGCATCTGCGAGGCGCTGTTGAAGT
>NZ_JBCLQK010000006.1:0-14814 GCF_041223505.1 Adlercreutzia muris | reverse complement strand
AGTAGTTCGCGCCGCCGATCCTCTGCTCCCAGCGGACGGACTTGCCCGTGGAGGGATCGAAATAGTAGCGCCTATTCCCAATCGTCTGCCAGCCGGTCAGCGCTTTGCCGCTGGCATCGAAATAGCTTTTCAAGCCGTCAGCACGCCACGTAACCCAACCAGTCTGCATAACGCACTTGCCATCGAAGTAATACCAGTCCCCATCGATCCTCCAAGACCAGCGCGCCGAATTACCATCAGAGCCGAAGTAATAGCGCTTGCCATCAACTGTCTTCCAGTCAGACGTCACCAACGACCCGTCGTCGTTAACGTATTGGAATCGATCGCCAACGGCTTTGAGGCCAGGCACGATAGGCTCAGCGGGTTGCACGGGATCGGGATCCGCTGGTTCATCCGCCGAATCGCCCCCATCGCCCCCATCGCCCTCGGAGGGCTCAAGGGCATCCGCACCGTCCGCAACGACATCTGGAACATCGGCATCGTTTGAACTCGGCATCGCGGACGCAGGCGAATCGGTACCGCCATCCGCAGCTAGCATCCCTGCATCATGGTCGTTCGCACCTTGCGTCAACGCAACGGGATCGGAAGCAGTCGGTGCTTCCGCACCCGCATTCTCCTCAGCCAGCGCCACAGCCGGCACACACGACAGCGCAAGGGCCAGCGTCCCCGCCACCCACAGACTGCCGAACCGGTATTTGGCGCTCTCTCTCAAACCTCTCACGACTTAACCTCCTCTAATCACGCATATAGCGTCAGTATAACCCTTGGGAGCCTTAATTGACATGGGGAAAACGGCCCCATCAGCCCCATCGCCAACCACAAAGCGAAGGCACCGTCAGCGGTTTTCTTCGTCGACCTCCCGATACTCCACAAGGGCGACATGCTGCACCAGCGTCGTCAGCTTGGCGCGCAGCCGAGCGTTTTCCACCGAAAGCGCCAGCAGTCGGTAGACCACCACGGCAAGCACGCACAAAAACACGAAGTTCGCCGGAGACTCCATGCCCAGCAAGCCCGTAAGCCCATAGGCAATCTGGGGAAACACTGCCACCACAATAAGCACGAGGGCGAACAGAAACCAAAACACGGCATCCGCCGTCGTCAGCTGATTGTGGCGGATTTTCAAAACGACATAGGCGAGGGCGCCCACCGCCCCCGCAATAAGCACGACCCAATACATCAGTTGCCCTTCTTTCGAAACCACTGAATGAAGAGAATGGACAGGCACACCCTCAGCATATAGGTGACCGATTTCGTGAAGTTCAGGTAGCTCTCCCCCGCCACCCTGTCCCGCATCTCGACTTGCATCTCCGACACCTTGCCGCCTCCGCGAATGACCAGGGCGATGGTATCGGGCTCCGGGCTGTAGTCGTAATTGTCCGCGAAGGCGCAAATCATCTTCCGATTGAAAAGCCGCATGCCGGAAGTGGGGTCCTCTACGCGCTGCCCTGTGGTCAGGCGAATCATCCCCGTAATGAGCATCGACCCCAACATTCGCGCAGAAATGGGCTTTTTCTGGGTGCAGAAGCGCGACCCAATAACGATATCTGACCCATCGGCTTCTGCTTGCTCCACCATGGGCCAGACGAAGGCGGCGGAGTGCTGCCCGTCGGCATCGAATTGCAGAGCATAGTCGTAGCCCTGCCGCAGGGCATACTTCATGCCCGTCTGGAACCCTCCGGCAAGACCGAGATTCGCAGGAAGCGAGATAACGTTGAATCCGCGCTCGCGGCAGATGGCCTCCGTGGCATCGGTTGACCCATCGTTGATGACCACGTAGTCGACGCCAGGGGCATGGCGCTGCAGGTCCTCCACCGTGGAGACGATGTTGTCCTGCTCGTTGTAGGCGGGAATTATGGCGAGAACTCTCAAAGGCTCCTCCGTCGCATCACTCATCTTGAAGCATTTCCAGTATAGCGCTAAGCCGCGCCTTCGGACGGCTCGTCGGCTTTCGACGAGCGCAGCTTCAGCACGAACGACAGCGCCATGGCAACGGCACCGGCCAGCGAAGAGGCCGCCACCGTGAAGCTTACCCCGTTCATGCCCCACGTAGCGACGAACGGCACCATGCACGCCACGGCCACGACGAGGGAGGCCGCGTTCCCGATGAAATTCCCTCGGAAATCCCGAATGGCAATGAGCAGGTCGCTTAGGAACCAGAGATAGGCGGCGATAACGGCCGAGATGATCATTGGCGTGAGCAAGTAGGCATACTCGGCAATGTTGTTCGCGAAGAACAGCTCCAGCAGGGGCACGCCGAACAGCTCAAGAAGGATGGCGCACACGACGCCCACCAGGGTAATGCCGCCGGTTACGCGAGCGAACAGACCCAGGAGCTTCTTGTAATTCCGCTCAGCGTAATAGTCTGCGAAGTATCCGATGAGAGGATAGTACACGTAAGAGGCACCATTCTGCACCACGGCGACCGGGGCTGCCACCGAAGCGTAAATGCCCAAAGCTGCCTCTCCCATGTCGAAGGCGAGATACTGACGAGGCACCGAAGAGGCTGCGGCCACCAGCAGCGCACCGATAACGATGGGCGCGCAGTAAGTCAGCAAATGCCACGCTTTCGGGATGGGAATGCCGAGCTTGAGTTTTTCGAACTGCTGGGACCGTGGCAGATCGTAAGCCACCGCGATGACGATATAGCCCGCCGTCATGGCGACGAGCGTGAGGTTCAGATTCTTGGTGAGCCAAAACACCAACGCGAAAATGCCGAGCGAGGAAACTCCCTGAAGTATCATAGAGATGCCCAGATAGTCCATTCGGCGATGGCGCTGTTCGCAGGCGTGCAGCACATCGAGCAGCAGCGACACGCATTTGTACACCCCGAAGATCATGATCGTGGGCACCGCATCGATGCTGCAAGTGAACAGCGAGTAGACGAAACACCCGACGAGGGCAATCCCGTCCGTGACCAGACGGAAGGTGAAGTACTCGCCCATGGTGTTCTCGCCACGCGTGTCCGATATCTGATAGGTGTACATGCGGTACTGGGCCACGGGAGCGAAGATGCCGAACACCGACACAGCCAAAGAGTACACGCCAGCCGCCTCGTAGCCCCCGGCAATACGCACGACGAGGACAGTGATGAGCCATTGGCACACAAGCGAGGTCATAGACCCAGCGGTGTTCCACACCATGTTCCTCTTCATCGAGAGCGGCTTGCTCGAAATCACGGGGCTTCCTATCATGTTTGTACGGTTGCTGCGGCCGCATCGCAACCCTTTCGAGCGCACGCGGCCCGTGCTACGATACTATAAGTCCGTGACCGGCGGAGACAATCCGATGATTAATCCAGACAGCAAAGGAGCCTGAAGCGTGACCGACGACACCCCCAAAACCCTCTGCGTCTTCACGCCCACCTTCAACCGCGCCTACTGCCTGGAAGACCTCTACCGTAGTCTCGTCGCCCAAACGCTCCAGGACTTCCATTGGCTTATCGTCGACGACGGCTCCACCGACGAGACGAGAGACCTTGTGGAAGAGCTTGCCAGCCGCGGCGAAATCCCCATAAGCTACCTCTGCCAGCAAAACGGAGGCAAGCAGCGCGCCTGGAACACTGCCGTTCAAGCCTGCAACCAGGAGCTCTTCTTCTGTGTCGATTCCGACGACACCCTCGTGCCGGACGCCGTCGAAGCCATTCTCGCGCGTTGGGAAGAAGTGCGAAGCGAGGAGGATATCGCGGGAATTGTGGGCCTGGACGGCACCAGCCCCCGGAAACCTCTGGGAACCTGGATGCCTGAGGCGCTTCGACGCACTACCATTTGGGATCTCTATTACAAGGCCGGTCACAAAGGGGATGTGGCCGTCATCTACCGCACCGACGTGCTCCGGCGCTACCCCTTCGTCGTCGCCGAGGGCGAGAAGTTCATTGCCGAGACCTACGTGTACTTCCTTATCGACGATGAGTACGAGCTTGCCGTCCTGAACAAAGTCCTCATCCTGGCCGACTACCGCGACGACGGCTACACGAGCAACGCTCGTCGTGTCACCCGCGAGAACCCCCAGGGCTATATCCGACTCAAGCGCATGCACATCGAGCGAGCCGACACCTTCTTGCTGAAATTCAAAGCGAGCATGCTCTACCTGGTGGGATACCATTTTTCGAAAGAAACGATGCTCGATGGCATTCGGAAGGCACCCAACCCCGCCATCGCAGCGCTGGCATCCCCTTTCGCTTGGGTGCTCGCCCTCACCGAGTTCCAGAAATAGCTGAGCTTTCGCACACTTCGATCAACCTGGCCGCCGTCTCATCCCAAGAGTAGCTGCCCTCGACGAGCATCCGAATAGCGCGCCCCTTGGCGGCGGCGCCATCGGGGTCATCCGCCAGGGCTCGCACTGCCCGGGCCACCTCGGCCCCGTCGGGCGAGGCGAGCAGTACGCCGCAATCCCCAGAGCCCACCAGTTCATCGGCTCCCCCCACCGCCGTCGTCACCGGCGGCACGCCCCATGCGGCGGCCTCAAGCAGACAGGTGGCGAACCCTTCGGATCGCGAAGGCAGGCACAGGGCATCCGAAGTCGCAAGCAGAGCCGACACGTCCGCCTCGTCAAGGCGCCCAAGAAGTCGCAGGGAGGGCCCTTGGGCAGCACGCGCCTCCAGGGCCAGTGGGCCTTCGCCGGCAAGCAGGAATGCCACAGGACGCCCTTCAACGGAGGCGATGGCCCGCGACGCCTCGATCAGCGCCCCAACCCCCTTTTCGGGCACTAAGCGTCCGATAAAGCTCGCAACAAAAGCATCCGCCGCCAACCCCAGCTCCGCTCGAAAATCGCGTCCCGACGACAGCCCCCTGAAGGAGGCGGCATCGATGGCATTGGACAGAACGCCTTCGGCGCAAAGACCGAAATGCCCCATCCATTCAGCGCTGCGCTTCGACACGGCGAAGCAACGGGGGTGATAGCGCTTCACTCGCGCCGTAATACCGTGCTCGTAAAGGACCACCGCGGCGTCGAGGGGGGTCGCGCCGAACGACAGATGAGCCGATCCGTGCTCGACGAGAATGGGTTCTACTCCATGGCGACGCGCAAAAGCCAGGCCCTCCAGCGAGTGGGGGTAAAACCGCGTGTTAACGACGACATGATCGCCCCCCGCATTATCGAGGGCGGCCATGAGCATGCGGTATTCGCCGTTCCGCTTGGGCAACGGAAGCCGACCGTTCAACAGAGGGCGACTCGGCAGACGAACAATGCGCGCGCCGTCCCGCTCCTCCTCAGCCGGATCGTCGTCGGAAAGCCGCGACGTCACAATGGTCACGCGGCGCCCGGCACGGCCGAGAGCGGCCGCAAGATTATGCGTGTATTTCTCCACACCCCCCATGCTAGGAAGGTACAGAGCCGAGAAAATGACGTAATGTTCCATGGGCACAAGCATACACCATGGACGGCCAGCGCAACGCTCGCGCTGCCTGTGTTACCATAATCGCCGTTCCATTTCCGACGAAAAGAGAACCATGCAATACGATCCCGAAACCTTGCGCCGCCTGCAACTCGCGTTGCTGGAGATGCTCCACGAGATAGACGACGTCTGCCGCAAGCACGACATTACCTATTTTCTCGACTCTGGATCCGCGCTGGGAGCCGTACGCCATGGAGGCTTCATTCCTTGGGACGACGACATCGATCTGGGAATGATGCGCGAGGACTACGAGCGATTCCTCGCCATTGCCCCAAAGGCACTCCCTAAGGATTTGCAACTCGTGGAACCCGCCACAACCGAGCATTACTCACCCATGTTCGCAAAGGTTATGAAGCGAGGAACTAAGTTCTACGCCAAAGAAACCACGGAGGCTGGCTTCGACTTAGGCATCTTCATCGATATCTTCCCTTTCGACTACCTGGGCCCCGACCCGGTTGTCGCCCGCAAACAAATGGGCGTCTGCCGCCGCTGGCAAAAAATATCCTACCTCTACCACGCCCCCTCGGTTGTTGTTCCCCACCAAGGTGCCTTGGGGGCTCTTGAGCGCGGCGCATGCCGCGTCGCCCACAACGTGCTCAGTCGAACGACGAGCGCAGACACCATCTATCGCAACTACCTTTCCACCGCCAAACTCGGGCAAAGCGGCAGCGACGAATGCGCCTGTCTCTCATATCCAAAGCCTCGTCCCTATCCAAAAGCCATCTTCCTTCCTACAAGGAGGATTCCCTTCGAAGACGGCGAGTTTCCCGTGGCGGCCAATGTGGAGGCCTATCTGGAAAGATCCTATGGGCCCGATTGGAACCAGCTTCCGCCGCCAGAGAAGCGGCGCAACCACAAACCCGAGATTCTAGAGTTTTAATCGCTGATATCTGCCCTGCAAGGAGACGTCATGAACATCACCATCGTCGGAGGCGGCAACATCGGAACGCTCATGGCAGGAGACTTTGCCGCAGCAGGGCATTCTGTCACCATGTTGGTGTCTGATCCGGCTCGCTGGAGCAACACTCTGCAAGTGCTCGGCGAAGGCGACACCCTGCTGAAAGAGGGCCCGTTGGCCCTTGTTACCGATAATGCCGCCCTGGCCATGGCCTCCCCAGAGGTCGTATTCATAACCCACCCAACTTTCATGCTTGAGGAAACGGCCCAACGATTGGCGCCGTTTGTCGCTGAGGAACAGTTGATCGGCATCGTGCCCGGTGCTTGCGGAGAATTTTTCTTCGGAGAAGCTCTCAATCGTGATGCTATTGTCTTCGGCCTGCAGCGCGTGCACGACATCGCCCGCATCAAAGAGCGCGGCGCCTCCGTGTATTCCCTTGGACGGAAATCCGAGATTCAGATCGGTACATTGCCAAGCACCCAGTCGGAAAGGGTCGCCTCGCTCATGGCGGATTTGTTCGCCATGCCGGCCGTCGCGCTGCCCAACTACCTTATCGAGACCCTCACGCCCTCCAACCCCATTCTGCACACTACGCGCATCTGCTCGATGTTCCGCCAATGGGAGGAGGGGATAACCTACCCTCGGAACATTCTGTTCTACGAGGAATGGGACGTGCCCTCCGCAGAGCTACTCCTCGCCTGCGACGACGAGCTCCAAAGCCTTTGTCGCGCTCTTGAAAGCGCAACGGAGCTTGATCTCTCCTTGGTACGGCCCCTGAGAGAGCATTATGAGAGCGCAGATGCCGCTGCCCTTGCTGCAAAAATCTCGAGCATCCCCGCCTTCAGGGGACTCACATCCCCCATGAAGGAGATCGGACCGGAGCAATGGATCCCCGACTTTCAATCGCGGTACTTCAGAGCTGACTTCGCTTACGGACTCAAAGCCATCCGGGACATAGCAGCTTTAGCAATGGTACCCACTCCCTTCATGGACGACGTCTACCATTGGTACACGAGCAACGCGGGGCAAGCGGAGGTTGTCCCGAACGGCATGCCGTCCACGCTCAGCGAGCTAGTGCAGCTCTACCGGTAATCGCAATCGCTCATTGCGGGGATTCTCCACGCCTCCTCTTTTGTTCAAGGCCTCATTCGTATACAGTGGCTTTGAACAACAGGAGAGGAGAATCTCATGCTCAATCGCAATGAATTCCTCGTCCTCCGCTCCCTGGAGGAAGAAGGAGAGGCGACTCAGCGAGCGCTGGCGGATCGCACGGGCATATCCGTCGGCTCGGTCAACGCCGCCCTGCGATCCCTCGCGGAAGGGCATTTCGTTGAAGATTCCGGCCGCCTCACCGATGTAGGTTATCGAGCTCTGCAGCCGTTCAAAACGCAAAACGCGATCATTCTCGCAGCAGGCCTCTCGACTCGTTTCGCCCCTCTTTCCTTCGAACAGCCCAAAGCGCTCTTCAAGGTTCGCAGAGAAACGCTCATCGAACGTCTCATCAAGCAACTGCAAGGAGCTGGCCTGGAGAACATCGCGGTAGTCGTAGGCCATATGAAAGAGCGCTTCTTCTATCTTGAAGACCGCTACGGTGTCACCATTATCGACAATCCGCATTATCTGGATCGCAACAACCACGCGTCGGTCTGGGCTGCCCGTAATTTCGTCGGCAACGGATACATCTGCTCGTCCGATCAGTATTATCCCAACAACCCTTTCCATGGCTACGAGTACGAGTCCTTTTGCACCCTGACCCGCAACGAGGCGATGGAAGAGTCAGTTGCTGTCAACGGGCGCGGTTACATCATCGGCATCCAGCGCAACGACGACGCCCATTTCGACGACCATCCCTCTTGGGTCTTGCAGGGCCCTGCCTTCCTGCGAGAGCAAGACTCACTCGCCTACCTCGCTTATTTGGAGAAGGTATACCCCCTCGCTTCCACGCGAGACAAACTCTGGGAAACGCTGCTACTGGAAAACCCCGACAGGGAATTGATCGCGGCGCATAAAGTGGATACGAGCGAAGTGATTGAGTTCGATTACCTGGGCGATCTGCGAAGTTTCGACGCCGATTTCATGGAAAACGTCGACTCGGCCATCCTCGACAACATATGTCGCACCCTGGAATGCTCCCGCGCAGATATCGTCGATGTCGAACCGCTGACCGAAGGCATCACCAACCTTTCGGTCCTGTTCAGCTGCAAGGGAAATCGGTACGTCTACCGGCATCCCGGCGCCGGAACCGACGCACTCGTCAACCGCAAGGCGGAGACCCATGCCATGGAAATTGCAGCCGATCTTGGGCTCGACACTTCCTATCTTTACGAAGACCCCGATCAGGGCTGGAAGCTGTCTCGCTTCATCCCCGACTGCACCCCCTTCGATTATCGCGACCAGTCCCACGTCGGCAGCGCCCTTGAAGCCATCCGCGCGCTCCATGAAAGCGGAGCGGCGTCTCCCTGGCAGTTCGACTTCTATGAAGAAGGATGCCGCATCGCCAACCTGCTGCGGGCAGAAGAGGCTCCCCTGCCCGAAGACTTCGAAGAGCTCGCCCTCATGGCGGCTTCCCTGCAAAAGGCCATGCGTGCCGGCGCCGGTGCGCCCGTCCTCTGCCACAACGACTTCTTCGGCCCGAATATTCTCATTGGACCGAACGGTACCTGCCTTATCGACTGGGAGTACGCAGCTATGGGAGATTACGGGTGCGATTTGGGGAACTTCATCGCCCAAGGCTCGGGCTATGGCGTGGAAGAGGCCCTGAATGTGCTCCCCCTCTATTTCGGACGGCCCGCAACCGCCGAGGAAGAGGAGCATCTTCTCGCCTGCACCGCCATGGTCGGGTGGTATTGGTATGTGTGGGGGCTGTACAAGGAGGCCCAAGGCTCCCCGGTGGGAGAATGGCTGCGCGTATGGTACGAGGCGGCCAAGACCTTCGGCCGCTACGCTCTGAAGCGTAGCGGCGACAGCGCGGTCGATCCCGCGGAGCTCACCGAGGACGAGTTCAACGCCCTTGTCGCCTTTGAAAGGAGCGACAGCGCAACCGACGCATCGGAAACGCTCATCGCCTCGCTTGAGCAGCGCGGGCTCCTGCGCGACGGCATCGTCACCGGCGCCGGCCTGAACGCCCTCGAGCCTTTCAGAGCGCGCCGGGCCATCTTCTTCGCCGCTGGCTTCGGCAGCCGTATGCTGCCCATCACGGTGAATACGCCCAAACCCCTGGTGCGCGTGCATGACGTCCGCATTATCGATCGGCTCCTCGATGCCGTACTGGCGGCGGGAATTTCGGAAATCTACATCGTTCGCGGTTATCTCAAAGAGGAGTTCGATCAGCTGCTCTCCAAGTATCCGATGATTCAATTCATAGACAATCCGCTCTTCGATTCCACGAACAACATCTCCTCGGCAGTGCTTGCCAAGGACTTCTTCCAAAATGCCTACGCCTTCGAAAGCGACCTTCTTTTGGAAAATCCCCATCTCGTGACGAAGTACCAATATCGGACGAACTACCTCGCGTTCCCCGTCCCCCATACTCCCGATTGGCGCTTCACCGCAAACGACGAAGGGCGCATCACCTCCATTGCCAAAGGCTCGCAGGAGCCCTGTTGGCAAATGGTAGGACTGTCTTATTGGAGCCGCGAAGACGGCATGCGCCTCTCCCGCGACCTTGCGGAGGTCTTCGAGAGCAGCGATGAATGCCGCCAGATCTTCTGGGATGACGTCGCCCTCGACCGACGACCCGCCAGCTACCGCGTTCATGTACGCCCCTGCAAGCCGGAGGACATCACGGAAATTGACACATTCGCCGAGCTTCAAGCTATCGACCCGCGGTACCGCTTCGCGCGGCAGTGAGCGAAAGAGCGCGTATCGCGCCACGAGAGCACGATTCGCCCGGCGAAGCTGAGCAAATCGTAAGAACTGCGAACGTTGTGCGCCGTTGGCGGAAAGCCCGAGGGGGTGACACGCGAAAAGCTATAATCGAACGCGAGGACAAGCAAGAAAGGGAGAGCAATGCCTTCGAGCAAGTTTTTGGAAGCTTTCGAACAAGTAGCGGCCAGCCATCCCGATGAGGTCGCCTACTTCACCTCGCGACCCGGTGAGGTCGTCTCCTACGGCGAGCTGAGCCGCGCCTCCAACGCCCTGGCCGCCTTCCTGCACGCGGAGGCTCCGGTCGGGCTGCCCGTCGTGGTCTACGGCCATAAGTCTCCCCTCATGCTGACGTCGTTTCTGGCAGCAGCAAAGGCGGGGCTGCCCTATGCGCCCGTGGACGTGGCCTACCCCGCCGATCGAGTGGCGGACATCCTCGACCAGATAGGACGACCGCTCGTGCTCGACCTTTCCGATGACGGTCTCCCCTGCGACCCCTCCCTAGCAAATCGCGTGCTGCGCGCAGACGACGTGCGGTCAGCCATCGCCAAAGATGCCTCCTGCGACCCGGCCTGGCGTGTAAGCGGGGACGATATCTTCTACCTCCTCTTTACCTCCGGAAGCACCGGGCGTCCCAAGGGCGTCATGATGCCCTCGCGCTGCGTCGATGCCTTCATGGCCTACTTCCAGCGCCTTTTCCCGAAAGGCGACCACCGCGTGAGCTTCAACCGCGTCCCCTACACCTTCGACGTGAGCCTGTTCGACATCATCGCCGGCCTCTCCCAGGGCTACGCCCTCTTCGCCCTTGAAACCGAATGCGAGCAATCTATGGCCGCCACCTTCGCGGCTCTGGAGAAAAGCGGCCTCGCCGAATGGGTCTCCACTCCCTCGTTCATCGAGATGTGCCTCGCCGACCCCTCGTTCGCGCCCGAGCTGCTCCCCTCGCTCGACACCATCGTTCTGTGCGGCGAGGTACTGCGCAACGGCACCGCTGAGAAGATCCTTAACCGCTTCCCCGGCGTGGCCCTCTACAACACCTACGGTCCCACCGAGACCCAGGCGGTTACGGACACCCTCGTCACGCGGGAGCTGTGCGAGAGCGCAAATCCCCTCCCCGTCGGCTTCCTCAATCCCGAGGTGCGTGCCGTCATCCGCGATTTGGAAACAGGAGAGGAGCTCCCAGCCGGGGAGATCGGCGAAGTGCACCTCGAGGGCGCCACCGTCTCCCTCGGCTATTGGAAGCGGCCCGACCTCACCGAAGCCGCCTTCGCTCCCTGCGTCGCCCCCGACGGCTCTCCCAGCCGCATCTACAAGACCGGCGACAAGGGTTACTTGGATGCGGAGGGGCGCCTTTTCTGCCTGGGACGCCTCGATTTCCAGGTGAAGCTCAACGGTTTCCGCGTAGAATTGGGCGACGTGGAGCAGGCCCTCGCCACTCTTGACGCCGTCAAGGAAGCCGTGGTGCTCCCCGCCGAGCGCGACGGTAAAGTGACCCATTTAGTGGCGCACCTCCTGCCGTCCGACCCGGACGCGCCCCGCGATTTCAAAGCAGGCCAGGCGGTGAAGGCGGCCCTCCGACACACGCTGCCCGACTACATGATTCCCAAGAAGATCGTCTTCCACGATGCGTTCCCACTCACCGTGAACGGCAAGATCGACCGCAAAGCGCTGGCGGCGAAGTAGGTCGGGGCGCTCGTGAACTTTTACATCGATCCGGCGTTCTACGTCTTTCTCGCCATTGCCATCATTCCCGCGGCCGTTCTGGGCTTTACCGGGCACCGCAT
Organism: Adlercreutzia muris; assembly: GCF_041223505.1. Taxonomy (NCBI): domain Bacteria; kingdom Bacillati; phylum Actinomycetota; class Coriobacteriia; order Eggerthellales; family Eggerthellaceae; genus Adlercreutzia; species Adlercreutzia muris. The sequence goes on along the minus strand of NZ_JBCLQK010000006.1, from coordinate 2,876 downwards.
CAAGTACTACGGCCTGGCAGCTTCCACGGTGTTCCTCCTGCTGCTGTTCGGCGAGGACTGGCAGGGCATGGCCGCCTTCGCCGCCTTCCTCCTCATTGCCTGCGCGGCCACCTTCTGGGAACTGGCCAGCTGGAAACAAGGCGAGAAGGCACTGTGGAAGTACCGGACGGCCCTCGCTCTCGTCATCGCCCCGCTCATCATCTACAAAATCGCCGCCGTCTTCGACGGCAACCTCATGGGCTTCCTCGGCATCTCCTACATCACCTTCAAGGCGGTGCAAGTGGTCATCGAGGTGCGCGACGGCATCATCGAGGACATGGATTTCATCGACTACCTGTACTTCCTCGTGTTCTTCACTCCCTTCACCTCGGGCCCCATCGACCGATCCCGTCGGTTCACCGAGGACGCCAACCGCATCTATTCCCGCAGCGAGTACGCCGACCTGCTGGCCCGCGGCATCCTGCTCATCTTGGTGGGCGCCGTATACCAAAAGGTGCTGGGCACGGTGTTCTACCACTATTTCACGCCCGCTCCCCTCGGCGACGGCCCTTGGTGGCGCGAGCTCGCCGGTCAGGTGAAGGATGCCTACATGTACGGCTTCTACCTTTTCTTCGACTTCGCCGGCTACTCGCTCATGGCCATGGGAGCCAGCTACTGCTTCGGCATTAAGACCCCGCGCAACTTCCGCGCGCCGTTTTTGGCGAAAGACGTGCGCGAGTTCTGGAATCGCTGGCACATGACGCTTTCCACCTGGCTACGCGATTTCGTGTTCATGCGCGTCGTGAAATCCGCCACGCGCAGAAAGCTGTTCAAGGATCGGCTTCACGCAGCCTGTGCCGGATACATGGCCAACTTCATGCTCATGGGCGCCTGGCACGGCCTTACGGTGGACTACCTCGTTTACGGCGCCTATTACGGCACCCTTATGGGGGCGACCGACATATACCAGAAGAAGTCGGCGTTCCATAAGAAGCACAAGAAGAAAACCTGGTACAAGGCCTTACAATGGTTCGTCACGATAAACCTGGTCATGCTCGGCATGGCCATTTTCTCCGGACAGCTGCACACCGTGATAGGAGGACTCATCCATGGCTGACAATTCCGTAGAGGAGCGCATGCTCGACCTCATCGAGGAAGTCTGCGACGACGAGGTGATCCGCGAAGAGCGCGACATCGACCTGTTCGAGGCGGGTCTTCTTGATTCCATGGCCGCCATCGAGCTGCTCGTCGGCATCGAGAGCGAATTCGGCGTGGAAATCGCCCCCACCGCCGTGGAGCGCGAGGAGATGAACACTGTGAACAAGATCATCTACCAGGTGCAGATTCGCTACGAGGGGAACTAGCGCGCTATGGAGAAGCTCATCGGCGTCGGTCTGGCCCTCGCCCTTTCGGCCGGGCTGGGAGGCGCCTGGTACGTTCAGGCGCCCACCGACGCGTCGCTGAAAGCCACCGTGGACGAGCGCCCCGTCCTGCCTCGCGTACAGGACGGCGTTGCCTCGAGCCCCTCGCTCATTGCCGAGATGGTGGCGAAGCGCGCGGAGGCCGGCGACAATGTGCACATCCTGCTCGGCACCTCCGAGCTGGAGCAGACCACCGAGGACACCGCCCACCCCGTGCGCTTCTTCTCCGAGAACGACTGCGGGTTCAGCCTCATGGCCATCGGCAACGCCGGTTGCCAATCGCTGTGGCAGGCCACGGAAGTGGCGGCGCTGGACGCCGAGGGCGCGCTGCCCGGGCGCAAGATAGCACTCATGCTGGGAACCCAGTGGTTCATGGGGAATGGCCTGTCCGAGTCGGCCTTCGCCGAGAAGTTTTCGGAGGAGTCCTTCGCCGCCGCCATGGGCAACGAGCGCTTGAGCGACGAGACCAAGGAGAAGATATACCAGCGCTGCGTGGCCATGGGCGCCGATCAGGCGACGCTCGATTCCTTGCGCGAGCAATCGCTCACCGCGAGCATTAACCGGGCGGTCGCAGAACTCGTGCCCGAGGTGGAGCACCGCGAGGCCATCGCCACCGAGCTGGCAGAGGGCTCGAGTTCCCAGGAAGAGGCTCAGGCGAAAAAGCACCCTCCCCTGACATGGGAGGAACTGGACGCCGCGGTGCACGCCGACGCAGAGGCCATGTGCACGAACAACGACCTGGGCATCTACGACGAGTACTACACCGAGTACTACCTCAAGTGGGACGAGAAGAACCGCGCCGAGAACAAGCCCCGCGCCACCGAATGGAACCAGGACGAGTTCGCCGACTTCGACATCTTCCTTAGTGTCTGCAGGGATCTGGGCATCGAGCCGCTCATCGTTATTCAACCCGCTATGGGCATCTACTACGACAACACGCCCTGGGACAAGGAGAGCCGCCAGATCTTCTACGACCAGATGCGCGCCATGCTCGACGAGGCCGGCGTTGAGTATCTGGATCTTTCCGTTCACGACTACGACAAGTACTACCTGAAGGACGTCATGCACCCCGGCTGGAAAAGCTGGGTGGAAGTAGACAAGAAGCTCTGCGAGTTCTACGGAGATGCTCAATGAGCCCCAAGAAAACAAGAACCGAGGAGCTCAAGGAGCGCATGCTCGTATGGCTCGCCAGCCACCCGAAGACCGAGGGTGCTCTCTGGTTCCTCGCGGCCCTCGCCTGCATCGCCATCCTCGTATGGTTCTTGGGCTTCAGCGACTTCGGCGCCCCGCCCGAGTTCGTTTACGAGCAGTTCTAAAATGAGGAAGGGCGCCCCAAAGAGCGCCCTTCTTTGCACTTCAGCTGCATACTGGCGCCGAAGCGCCTATCAACTGGCAACGCTGAGTAGTAACCCTCTCCGGTACCAACAATCAGCAGAATCTGGTACCGCCAGTCAGCGGGCTTGGTACCCTGGGTAA